>DATDFQ010000024.1 GCA_036522515.1 Bacteroidota bacterium | reverse complement strand
GGTCGTGTACATGAGCGCCACGCCCGGGGACTACGAGCTGCGGGTCTCGCGCCGGGTCGTCGAGCAGATCGTGCGGCCGACGGGGCTGATCGACCCCCACGTCGAGATCCGTCCCACGAAGGGGCAGGTCGACGACCTGATCGAGCAGATCCGGGCGCGGGCCGAGCAGAACCAGCGCGTGCTGGTCACCACGCTCACGAAGAAGATGGCGGAAGACCTCACCGAGTACCTGCTCGAGCTGGGCATGCGCGTGCGCTACCTGCACAGCGAGGTCGACACGCTCGAGCGGGTCGAGATCCTGCGCGCGCTCCGGCTCGGCGAGTTCGACGTGCTGGTCGGCATCAACCTCCTGCGCGAAGGCCTCGACCTCCCCGAGGTGTCGCTGGTCGCGATCCTCGACGCCGACAAGGAGGGCTTCCTCCGGTCCGACCGGTCCCTGATCCAGACCGCGGGCCGGACGGCGCGGAACGTCAACGGCAGGGTGATCCTCTACGCCGACAACGTCACCGGGTCAATGCAGCGGATGCTGGATGAAACGAGGAGGCGCCGAATCAAGCAGGTGGAGTACAATTCGGAACACGGGATCGTTCCGAAGACGATCTACAAGACAGAGGAGGAGGTGATGGCAGGCACCGCCGTCGCCGACATGAAGAACTCCCGGGATGCCCGGCGCGAGAGGGAGAAAACCCCTCTCGTGGCGGAATCGATCCTCAAATACATGACCGACGATCAGAAAAAGGACCTTCTCGAAGAGCTGCGGGCGGCGATGCGGGACGCGGCGAAGGACCTGGAGTTCGAGCGGGCCGCAGAGCTCAGGGACGAAATCGGGCGCCTGGAACAAATGGTGAAGTAGAAGCAAATACGCAGGGAGGCTGCAAGAGTAGTGACGCTGCGAAGGGGGGCTTTTCCAAATCTACGGCATCGCCTTGGCGCGCTCTCCAAGAGCGCGATCCTGCCGCTTTATGATTTCATCTATCCTCCCGTTTGCCTCACCTGCGAGGCCATGCTCACTCCCGGAGAAGAAAAGATCTGCGCGCGATGCTGGGGCGGAATTCCCCAGGTGGGGCCGGAGCATCCGGTCTGGAGCGAGCTCTGCGGGCAACTTCGGTCCGAGGGCGCCGTTGGCGATATCCTTTCCTGCTTTCTCTTTGAAAAAGAAGGCGCGCTGCAACAGGTCCTCCATCTGATGAAGTACGGCGGCATGAGATCTCTCGGCGAACGCCTGGGAGAGGAGGTGGGGAGGCGGATGATCCTCAACGGGCATTTTCTGACACACGATGCTCTTGTTCCCGTCCCTCTCCACAAACTCAAACAGCGCGAGCGGGGGTATAATCAGGCCGAGCATATATGCCGCGGGATCTACTCGAAGACCCGCATTCCCGTCAGCACTTCGCTTCTTCTCCGGAAGAGACACACCGAGTCGCAAACGGAACTCGACCGCGAGTCGCGGAAGCGTAACGTGAGCGGCGCGTTCGTCCTCAATCCGAAGTGCGGGGGCGAGGTCGAAGGACGCTCGTTCATCCTGGTCGACGATGTCATCACCACCGGTTCCACCGTCGGCGCGTGCGCGCGTGTTCTTCTCGATCACGGCGCAGAACAAGTCCTTGCGGTCTCCGCCGCTCTCGCAGCGTGAACATCGCGGCTTTCATCCAATCTCGTCATCCCGACATGTTTTAGGTCGGGATCTTTCTAAAGCGTTGAAAGATGCTGACCAGGAGCATGTCAGCATGACGAGCTAAGGGAAAGGAGGACCAGACTGAGCCACTCCCCGCTCCGCCGTTCAGTTGATTTTCGAGCGCATTCTTGCTACATTTTGTCCCGTATCACGACGGAAGTTCCTCAAATCACATCGGATTCTCATTCGCCAATCGGAGAAGAATAAATGCCAATCAAAGTAGCAATCAACGGGTTCGGCCGCATCGGAAGAAACGTGCTGAGGGCCGGCTCCGGCTCGCCCGAAATCGAATTCGTGGCGGTGAACGATATCACCGACGCGAAAACGCTCGGATACCTTTTGAAACATGATTCGGTCGTCGGGAATTTTCCCGGGACTGTGACCGTGCAGGACACCACCCTGATCGTAAACGGAAAGCCGGTCAAGGTGCTCTCCGAGAAGGACCACACGAAGCTCCCCTGGAAAGAGCTGGGGATCGACGTGGTCGTTGAATCGACTGGCCTGAAGCACTTCACGGACGGCGACGCCTGCAAACAGCATCTCACCAACGGCGCCCGGAAAGTCATTATTTCCGCCCCCGCGAAGCAGCCCGACATCACCATCGCCCTCGGCGTGAACGACTCCCTCTACGACCCCGCGAAGCACCACATCATCTCCAACGCGTCGTGCACGACGAACTGCCTCGCGCCGGTCGCCAGGGTGCTGCTCGACAATTTCGGAATCAAGCAGGGGCTGATGACCACGATCCACTCCTACACGAACGACCAGAAGCTGCTCGACCTTCCGCACTCGGACCTGAGGCGCGCGCGTGCCGCCGCGGTCAACATGATTCCCACATCGACCGGCGCCGCGAAGGCGATCGGCCTGGTCATTCCCGAATTAAAAGGGAAGATGGACGGGATCGCGATCCGGGTGCCGACGCCGAACGTCTCGATCGTCGACCTCGTCGTCGATGCCGAGAAGCCGGCCACGAAAGAGTCTGTCAACGCGGCGCTCAAGAAGGCCGCCGACGGGCCGATGAAGGGTATCCTCGAATACACGGAGGAACCGCTGGTGTCGTCGGACTTCAAGGGGAACCCTCACTCGTCGATCGTCGATGCGGGGCTCACCTCCGTCCTCGGCGGAATGATCAAGGTCCTCGCATGGTATGACAACGAGTGGGGATATTCCTGCAGGGTGATCGACATGGTGAAGAGAGTCGGGTCGAAGTAGCGTTGAAGGAGGCGCCCGCGGGTCCGGAAATGAACAAGCTGACGATCGACGATGTCCGGTTGAGGGGCAAGCGCGTCCTGGTGCGAGTCGATTTCAACGTGCCGAAAGACGGCGACCGGATCACCGACGACAAGCGGATCGTGGAATCTCTCCCGACCATCAACAAGATCATCCGGGAGGGAGGCCGCGCCGTCCTCATGAGTCACCTCGGGCGGCCGGACGGAAAACCAAACATCAAGTACAGCCTCGAGCTGGTGTCGCGAAGGCTCTCGGAGCTGATTCACAAGCCGGTCATGTTCGCCCCCGACTGCGTGGGGAGCGTGGTCGGCGGGATGGTCTCCGGGATGAAGGACGGGGATTGCCTGCTCCTGGAGAACCTCCGCTTTCACCCCGAAGAGGAGGCGAACGATCCGTCGTTCGCGCGCCAGCTGGCAGAGCTGGGCGACGTCTACGTCAACGACGCGTTCGGCACAGCGCACCGGGCGCATGCCTCGACGGAAGGGGTCACCCGTTTTCTTCAGCCCGCCGTCGCGGGCTACCTGATGCTCAAGGAACTGAAGTACCTCGGCCGCGCGGTGAGCAATCCCGTGAGGCCGTACATCGCCATCCTCGGAGGCGCAAAGATATCGGGAAAGATCGACGTGATCCGGAACCTGATGAATGTCGTCGACACGATCCTGATCGGCGGAGGCATGATGTTCACGTTCCTGAAGGCGGAAGGGTTGGAGATCGGTAAGTCGCTGCTGGAGCACGACAAAGTGGACCTTGCCAGACAGCTTCTGCAGGAAGCCCGTGCGCGGAAGATCTCCCTTGTTCTCCCCCCGGATTGCGTTATCGCCGAACGGCTTGAAAACGATGCTCCTCACCGAACCGTCCCTTCCCGCAACATTCCGATGGGCTGGCTGGGTGTTGATATTGGCCCGGAAACTGTTACATTATTTGAGCACGCCCTCCGCGGAGCGAAGACCGTGATCTGGAACGGCCCAATGGGAGTCTTCGAGATGCCCAACTACGCCAGGGGGACGATGGCGCTCGCCGCGATGCTCGCGCGGGCGACCGAACAGGGCGCCACCACGATCGTCGGCGGCGGAGATTCGGCGGCCGCGATCGCCGCAAGCGGGCTTGAAAATTCCGTCAGCCACGTCTCCACCGGAGGCGGGGCCTCGCTCGAGTTTCTCGAGGGGAAGGTGCTTCCGGGGATTGCCGCCCTCACCGGCGCCTGAAACGGATTTACTCAAACAGATGTTCAAAATGAGAACGGGACACTCGCACTAAACATGGGGTATTATCGCACGATGAGTTCAGGATACTACCGGCCCTCGCTTTTTGGCGGATTCAAGTACTTTCCGCCGGTGGTAAAGACATTGCTGATCAGCAATGTGGCGGTGTTCGTGTTGACGGGCTTTTTCGGCATGTTCCGGTTGCAGGGGATCCCCCTCGCTTCGATCTTCAACGCCTATCTGCCCCTCTACCCGATCGGCGACGGTTTCGAGGTCTGGCAGTTGTTCACCTATATGTTCATGCACGGAGGGCTGCTTCATCTCCTCTTTAATATGTTCGCTCTCTGGATGTTCGGCATGGACCTGGAAAACGATTGGGGCTCGCGCAAGTTCCTGTCGTACTATCTCCTCTGCGGGGTGGGAGCGGGGTTGTCGAACCTGTTCATCAGCCCGCTCTTCGGCGCGGCAGGGCCGACCGTCGGGGCCTCGGGAGCGATTTATGGCGTCCTCATCGCGTTCGGGATGACCTATCCCGATCGTCCGATCTTCCTCTCGTTCCTCGTCCCGATCAGGGCCCGGTACTTCGTCATGATCTACATCTTCATGGAGCTGGCGACGACATACGCCGGCACCCAGGACGGCATCGCCCATTTCGCCCATCTCGGCGGGGCGGCCGTGGGGTTCATCTACCTGCTGATCGACCAGCGCCGTCTGCCGTTCCAGGGGATGATCTCCCGCGCGGCACAGCGTATCGTGCCGTCCGAAAAGGTGGGCGAGTACTCGTCGTACGATCCCCGGCGCGCCGTCGACGCGAAGTATTCCGATCTTCCGGAACCGGACGACCAGGTCAATCAGGAGCGCATCGACGAGATCCTCGACAAGATCAGCCAGAACGGATATCAGAGCCTCACCGAAAGCGAGAAGAAAATCCTCTTCGACGCGAGCAAGAAACTGAATTGACCACGCTGGTGTCATCCTGAGTGCAGCGAAGGATCCCCCTCCACCATACTCCCTATCCCGAATGGAACTTCAAATTCCCGTTTTTGATCTGACTCAGAATAGCCCACCTACGAGGCCCCATCCCACTTACAAGGTTGGTGTACGCCGGAAGACGCGCCAGGTGAATATCGGCGGCATCCGCGTCGGCGGCGACGCCCCGATCTCGGTGCAGACGATGACGAAAACGAAGACGTCGGATGTCGAGGGAACGGTAAATCAAATCCGTCAGGCGGCTGATGCGGGCTGCGATATCGTGCGGGTGACCGTGAACGACAAGGAGGCGGCGGAAGCCATCCGCGAAATCGTGCGGCAGTCGCCCATTCCGGTTGTTGCTGATATTCATTTCAACCACGTCTTCGCCCTGAAGGCGATCGAAGCGAATGTCGCCAAGGTCAGGCTCAATCCCGGCAATATCGGCTCGCAGGAACGGATCCGGCAGGTCCTTACCGCCGCGAAAGAGAAGAACATCCCCATCCGGATCGGCGTGAATTCCGGATCGCTGGAGGAGGACATTCTCGAGAAGCACGGCTATCCCACCGCGGAAGCGCTCTTCGACAGCGCGATGCGGCACGTCGGGATCTGCGAAGACTTCGGCTTCAGGGACGTCATCATCTCGGTGAAGTCGACGGATGTGCGGTTGATGATCGAGGCCTACCGGCTCGTCGCCCAGCGCACAGACATCCCGCTCCACCTTGGAGTCACCGAGGCGGGCACCACGAAGATCGGGACGATCAAGTCGGCCGTGGGGATCGGGACGCTCCTCGCCGAGGGGATCGGAGACACGATCCGCGTCTCGCTCACAGACGAACCGGTAAAGGAAGTCGAGGTGGGAAAGGAAATCCTCCGTTCACTCAGCCTGGCGTCGCGCAACATCGAGCTGATCGCCTGCCCCACATGCGGGCGGCTGGAGGTCGATCTGTTCGGCATCATGGCGCAGCTCGAGGAGAAGCTCGAGGGGATCAAGAAGCCCGTGAAAATCGCCGTCCTCGGGTGCGTCGTCAACGGGCCCGGCGAGGCGAGCGAAGCCGATATCGGCATCGCGGCGGGGAAGGGAGTCGCGATTCTCTATCGAAAAGGAGAAGTCGTGAAACGCGTGAAGGAATCGGAGATCGTCGCGACCATTCTCGAAGAAGTCGAAAAGTTTCAACCGGAGTAACTATTGTTGAAGGGGGTTTTATGAACGAGTATCTGCTTATCCCGGCGCTTGGAATCCTTATGGCGTTCCTTGCTCCCGGCAACGGCGGGGTCAAGTCCGCTCACAAATCGACGGAGTCCGCCAAACACACGGCGGGCGTGCTCGGCTTCACGATGAAGACGATCGACGGGAAGCCTCAGCCCCTCTCGGCCTACAAGGGGAAAGTCGTCATGATCGTAAACACCGCCTCCGAGTGCGGCTATACCCCGCAGTACGAAACGCTCGAAAAGTTGTACGAGACGTACAAAGGGAAGGGGTTCACCATCCTCGCGTTCCCGGCGAATAATTTCGGCGCGCAGGAGCCCGGCACCAACCCGGAGATCAAGACCTTCTGCACGACGAAATACCACACCACGTTCGACCTGTTCGGGAAAATCAGCGTGAAGGGGAGCGACCAGGATCCGCTCTATCAGTACCTGACGAAGGAATCCCCGTTTCCGGGAGACGTGAAGTGGAACTTCCAGAAGTACCTTGTCGACCGTTCGGGCAGGATCGCCGCGCGGTTCATGTCCGCCGTCGACCCGATGTCACCGGATGTGAGAGGGAAAGTGGAAGAGCTTCTCGCCCAGCAGGCGAAATAGGCAACGCTCCTAGAACGCCGCCAGTTTCAGCGCGGCCTGTAGAATATCGTCTTCCTGGAGCAACACTACGTGCTCCAGAACCCGCGCGAAGGGGACCGGCGAGTTTTTGGAGGCGACCCTCACCGGGGGCGCGTCCAGGAAACTGAAGGCGTGCTCGGCGATGAGCGAGGCAATCTCCCCGCCGAACCCCCCGAACGCCGGATGTTCATGCGCCACCAGCAGCCTTCCCGTCTTTTTCACCGATTGAAGTATCGCATCGACGTCGAGCGGATTGATCGACCTGAGATCGACGACCTCCGCATTGATGCCGTGCTCATCCGCGAGCTTGGCCGCCGCGCGGAGCGCATAGTGGACCGGCGTGCCCCAGGCGATCATGCTAAGGTCCGATCCTTCCCTCCTCACTCGCGCCTTTCCAAACGGAACGATATGGTCGGGCGAGGGGCGCGGGGATTTCGTGAAGAACTGGTTGTAGAGAAACTTGTTCTCGATATAGATGGTGAAGCCCTTGCTTCGCATCGCCATCCGCATCATGCCCACGGCGTCGTCGGCGAACGCCGGCATGACGATCCGAAGCCCCGGTATCGTGGCGAACGTTCCGTCCAGGCTCTGCGAGTGGTATAAGCCGCCTCCGATGTAGCCTCCGGAGGCGAGCCGCATGACGATATTGGGGGCGAACTGCCCGTTCGTCCGGTAATACTCGTGCGAGCACTCGACGAGCTGTTCCATCGCGGGCCAGAGATAGTCTGCGAATTGCGCCCCTTCGATCACGACCCAGATATCTTTCCGGTAACGGGTGAACCCGTTCGCGGTTCCGATGATGAAGTTTTCGGCGATCGGCGCGTTGAAGATGCGGCGGTTCCCGAACTCGGCGAGCATCCCCTTCGTGACGTTGAAGACTCCGCCCTTTTCCTTGGAGGCGACGTCCTGGCCCCAGAGAAACGTGTTTTCGTTGCGGCGGAACTCCTCCTTGAGGGTTTCATTGATCGCCTCGCGGAGCGTGATCGACGGCGTTCCCTCCGCCGGCTGGGCGTCGGGGGCATCCTCTTTCGGGTGCTCGTAGGCGGGGGGTATCACATAGAGGAGCGCAGTGGCGGGGTCCGGATCGGGTTCCGCCTCCACTTTCGTCGCGGTCTCTTCCACCAATTTGTTGTTCCCCTCTTCGATCTGATTGATCTCCGCTTCTGAAATCTCTCCTTCCGTAACGAGATAATTCCGGAATCGCTGCACGGGGTCGAAGCGCCGCGCCTCGGCGATTTCCTCCGGGGAGCGGTAGAGCTCCTGCCGGTCGGAATTGCTGTGGGAGTTGATCCGGACACAGCGCGCGTGGATGATCGCGGGGCCCTCGCCGGACTTCACGTAGTCCAGCGCCGCCTGCATGGCCCCCCAGCATTCAAATACATTTGTCCCGTCGCAGTTGACGATCTTCACCGTCTTGAAGCCCGAGAAATTCTCCCCGACGTCCTCGTTCGCGGACTCCTCCTCGATCGGCACCGAAATCCCGAATTTGTTATTCTGGATGACGAAGACCACGGGAAGGATCTCCCGTGCCGCGCCGCTCACCGCCTCATAGACGAAACCCTCTGAAACGGCCGATTCGCCGAAGCTCGCAAACGCGATTTCATCCCCCTTGTATTTCTTGATGGCGCGGGCCACGCCGACGGCGTGCAACGAATGGTTGCCCGTCGCCGAGGATGAATTCTGGATGCGGATCGAGGGCTTGGAGAGGTGGTTGCTCATGTGGCGGCCTCCGGACGCGATGTCGGCCGCCTTCGAAAGGCCGTTTTCAATCACTTCCTGAACCGAGATGCCGGCCGCGAGGCAGGTCATCACGTCGCGGTAGTAGGGGAAGAGGAAGTCCTTTCCCTGCCGGAAGGAGAGCCCGAGGATCAGCTGGATTCCCTCATGGCCCGCGCCGGAAGAGTGATACGACCACCCCTTCGCCTGCCGTACGTAAGTCGCGGCCTTCAGGTCGACGAGCCGCCCCAGATGGATGAGCTGGTACCAGCGGGTCAGAGTCTTGGTGTGGACAGAAATGCCAAGATCGGACAGCGGTTCCAGCGATCCGATCTCGCCCGTCGTTTTCGTGTTAATTTCTTTTCCTGCCATCGATTTCTATTTACCGGATTGTTTCTGAATTCACGTTTAAAGATATAAAAATTTCTTGTTAACTCAAATTTTAGTATATTTGCGCTCCCCGTGGCCCAAAAAGTCCTCAACATACTCTTCATCGGCGACATTGTCGGCAAACCCGGGCTCGATCTGGTCGAGTCGCTCCTCAAGAGCTACGTTCAAAAGTACAGCATCGATTTCTGCATCGCAAACGGCGAGAACCTTGTCGAAGGGAAGGGGATCAACGAAGAGGGGGCCGCCAAGGTCTTCAGCCTCGGTGTCCACGTCATCACGGGGGGAAATCACCTCTGGGACAACTGGGGGGCGAGGAAGGTCCTCGCGGCCAACAGGAACGTGCTCCGGCCCCTGAACTATCCCCCCGAAAATCCGGGAAACGGTTTCATCGTGTACGACCTCGGAGAAAAGGGGAAGGTGGGAGTCCTCAACCTGCAGGGACGCGTCTTCATGCAGCCGCTCGATTGCCCCTTCCGGAAGGCCGACTGGGCGGTGGGGAAGATGCAGGAACAAACAAAAGTCATCGTGCTCGACATGCACGCGGAGGCGACCGCGGAGAAAGTGGCGCTCGGATGGCATCTGGACGGGCGCATCACCGCGCTCCTCGGTACGCATACGCACATCCAAACGGCGGACGCGAGAATCCTCCCCCGGGGGACCGCCTACCTGACCGACGTCGGCATGACCGGCCCCTATGATTCGGTCATCGGGCTGAAGAAAGAGATCGCGATCAAGCGCTTTCTCCACCAGACTCCCTATAAGTATGAGCTCGCATCCCACGATGTGCGGCTCAGCGGGGTCTACGTCCAGGCCGATTCCGAAACCGGAAAAGCCCTCAAGATCGAGAGCTTCGTCTACCCGGCCTTCTCATAAGAGCTATAGTTTCGGTCGCTTGATCTGGCCAAACGCATCATCTAAAGAATTTCGTAGGGGCGAGGCATGCCTCGCCCGTACCCGAACGGACTAGCACGACCCCCCATGCCTGCTGCGCTCATCGACGGGAAAAAAATCGCCTCGGAGATCAAGGACGAGGTAAAGCTCGAGACCGACAAGCTTAAAGCGTCGCGCAAGATCACGCCGGGCCTCGCGTTCATTCTCGTCGGAGACAACCCCGCATCCCAGGCCTACGTGAAGATGAAGGGGAAGGGATGCGAGGAGATGGGGTTCTATTCGATCACGGAAAAACTCCCCGCCGACACCACCGAAGCCCGCCTGCTCGAACTTATCGGAAGATTCAACAATGACCCGCTGGTCCACGGAATTCTCGTCCAGCTTCCGCTCCCCCCGCAGATCCGGGAAAGCCGCGTCCTGACCGCCATCGACTACCGGAAGGATGTCGACGGGTTCCATCCTGTCAACGTGGGAAGGCTCGTTATCGGCCAGGAATGCCTGAAGCCGTGCACGCCTCTCGGAGTCCAGGAACTCCTCGTCCGCAGCGGCAACGACCCCTCCGGGAAGCACGTGGTGATCGTGGGCCGGAGCAACATCGTCGGGAAGCCGCTCCTGAATATTCTCCTTCAAAAGAAGAAGGGGGCCAACGCGATCGTGACGATCGCGCACACCGGCGCGGAGGATATTTCCTGGTATACGGAGTCCGCCGACATTCTCATCGCCGCGATGGGCCGGCCGGAATGCATCACGGGCGATATGATCAAGCCGGGCGCCGTCGTCATCGACGTCGGGATCAACCGCGTCGAAGACCCGGCGGCAAAGAACGGATACCGTCTCGTGGGAGACGTCCATTTTGCCTCGGCGGCCGATGTCGCGGGCGCGATCACCCCGGTTCCCGGCGGAGTCGGTCCGATGACGATCGCGATGCTTCTGCGCAACACCCTCCTCGCAGCCGGCGGGTCGATCTATTCCGACTGAAGCGCCGCCGGCGAGGTCGCTCCCCCGGTTTAACCGCTCAGAGCCCCCGTTTAGGCCTGTCTCCGTCACACCCCTCCTTGCTTCTCATACCGTTTTTTGATAATATGTGTGGCATTGTTCGATGAGCCGTCACTTTCAGTTAAACAAGCAGGATAGCGTTCGATGCCCGGGCAAGTCCGTTATGTGATCGGAATCGATGGCGGCGGGACTAAAACCGACGCGCTCATCACAGGGCTCGACGGCACGATCGTCGCGGAGTGTCACGGAGGCCCGAGCCACCTGGGCAATGTCGGCATCTCTCATGCCGCGGACGTGCTGTTCGACCTGATCTCGGACTGTTGCACCAAGGCGGAGTGTTCTCCGGAGGCGCTGCAGAACATCGTGCTCGGAATCGCCGGCGCGGGGAGGGGATCGGACAGGGCCGAGCTCGTCAACGCGATTCTTGCCGTCGGGTTGAAGAAGAAATTTCCCCTGAAGAACATCGTCGTTGAAACGGACGCCCGGGTCGCGCTCGAGGCGGCCCTTGCCGGGAAGCCGGGGCTTGTCGTGATCGGCGGAACCGGTTCCATCGCCCTCTACCGCACCGATTCGGGGGTCATTCTCCGGGCGGGCGGATGGGGGAGCGTCCTCGGCGATGAGGGGGGCGGATTCGCCATCGCAAGGGATGCGATCAACGCGGTGATGCGGCAGCACGACGGCAGATTCGAGAAAACCCTCCTCACCGCGAAAGCCCTCAAGCATTTCAACGTCGCCTCCCCGGACGAATTGATCTCCAAGATTTATCATGACCACGCGGATCTCGCGGCGTTCGCCCCGAGCGTCCTGGAGGCCGTCGTCGAGCGCGACCGCATCGCCCACAATGTGATCGTGAAGAACGCGAACGAGCTTGTCGAGCTTGTGCGCGTCCTGACTATGCAGGCCCGCCCCAAGATGAAGCTCCCGGTCGTCCCGATGGGCCGCCTTCTCGAAACGGACAATGTCTACGCGAAAATGGTGAGAGAGAAAATCGCGAGTTCCCTTCCCCAGATCGTCATCCAAAAGCCAAAATTTCCTGCCGCGTTCGGCGCGGCGATCCTCGGATTGAATGCCTTTCGTTAAGCTACACCGGGTCTGTTGGTACGCTCTCCTCGTTTACTCCATTCTCTGGCTGGCCGGTTGCGCAGGCGGACCCCCGGGGCCGGACAACAGGTCGCGCACCGAATGGGTTGAAGGGACGCTGAAACGCCTCACGCTCGACCAGAAGGTCGCTCAGATGGTCATGTCGCGCTCCTACGGCTATTATTACAGCGGGGGAAGCGACGAATACCGCCGGCTCGAGCGCCTGGTGAGGGCGCGGAAAGTGGGCGGCCTCATTTTCTTCCAGGGCGACGTCTACGAAACCGCGGCCCTCGTAAACCGCCTGCAGAAGCTGGCCGACGTTCCCCTCCTGATCGCATCCGACTTTGAGTGGGGATCGGCAATGCGCATCCGGCGGGGCACCCGGTTCCCGGAGGCGATGGCGATCGGGGCGACCAGGGATACCTCGCTGGCGCGCGCGTTGGGTAAAGCGATCGGAGTCGAGGCCCGGTCCATCGGAGTCCGGATCGACTTCGCCCCTGTGGCTGACGTCAACGTCAATCCCGAAAACCCCGTGATCAACACGCGCTCGTTCGGCGAGGACCCCTTGCTCGTCGGCGGGATGGCGACCGCCTTTTCGCAGGGGTTGCAATCGACCGGAGTGATGGCGACCGGCAAGCATTTCCCCGGCCACGGCGACACGCAGGTCGATTCGCATCTCGACCTTCCCCTGATCAACGTGACACGCGGCAGGATGGACAGCGTCGAACTCTCTCCCTTCCGGCAGCTCATTCGGGGGGGAATCTCGGCCATCATGATCGCCCACCTTGAAGTTCCCGCGGTCGAACAACAGCATACACTTCCTGCGACACTCTCCCGCTCCATCGTTCACGGGCTCCTGGAGGGCGAGCTTCAGTTCAACGGCCTTGTCGTCACAGACGCGATGGACATGGGCGCGCTGGTGCACGGGTTCGGAGCCGACTCCTCGGCGGTGAGGGCCGTGGAGGCGGGCGTCGACGTGATCCTGATTCCCACGGACGAAGACCGCGCGGTGGAGGCGGTGGCGAACGCAGTCCGCTCGGGCAGGATACCGGAGGAACGGATCAACCAGTCGGTCCGGAAACTGCTTGGATATAAGTGGTCGGCCGGCCTTGCGGATAAACGGGTGGTGGACCTGGAGAAAATTCCGGAGGCCGTGGGAACCCCCGAACACCTCCTGCTCGCGAAGCAGATCGCGCGGAAATCGATCACGGTCCTGAAGAACGATTCGGTCCTCCCCGTAGCCCGTTTCGGGAAGAAAAGAATCCTGAACATCACCGTTTCGGATGCCGGGCAGGTCCGCACGGAAATCAACCGCCCGGGGAACCAGTGGCCGAACGAGCCGGTCGGGGATTACTTTAACGCACAATTGAAAAAGCGCTACTCGAATCTCCGGACCGTCCTGATCGACCCCTCGAGCAACGAGCTCGATTTTGACACGGTGCGGATCATGGCGAACCACGCCGACCTCGTTCTCTGCACGGTATTTTCGAAGGCGCGCTCGGGCGCCGGACAATTCGGGCTCACCCCCGCGCTTGTGGGCTGCGTGCAGTCCGTTTTAGCATTAAAAAAGCCGAGCGTCGTCCTCGCCATGGGGAGCCCCTATATCCTCGCCGCATTTCCGGAGGCGTCCGCCTCAATTTGTTCCTACTCTGATTGCGAGCCGTCGACGGAAGCTATCGCCGAGGTCTTGTTTGGAGAAATCCCTTCCCGGGGAAAGCTTCCTGTCACGATTCCGGGGAGGTACTCGTACGGAAGCGGGATCGATCTCGGAATGGAAGTCCTGCGGTACGACCTGCCGGAGAGCGCCGGCTTCCAGCGGGACAGCCTTTCGCTCCTCGACACCATTCTCACCAGAGCCATCGCCGACTCGGCATTTCCCGGAGGCCAGCTTCTTGTTTCGAGAGACGGGGCTGTTGTCTACAATAAGTCGTTCGGCTCTCTGGAATACGGCAGCGCCAGTCCGCCCGTGAACGCGAGCACGATGTACGACCTCGCATCGATGACGAAAGTCGTCGCCACCACCTCAGCCTTGATGAGGCTGTACGATGAAGGCAGGATCGGCCTTGACGATTCGGTCGTCAGGTATCTCCCGGAGTTCGGCAATCACGGAAAAGAGAGCATCAGAATTCGAAATCTTCTCGTGCACAACGGCGGGCTTCCTCCCTTCAAGCGGCTTTTCCTGACCTGTTCCTCCGCTGCCCAGGCGCTCGACTCAGTCTATCAGACTGAATTGATCTATCCTACAGGCGATTCCACCGTCTACAGTGATTTCGATTTCATCGTCCTTGGAAAGGTGATCGAACGAATCTCGGGCACGACGCTCGATAATTACGCCGACTCGGTCTTCTTCGCGCCCCTCGGGATGACGCGCACCATGTTCAGACCGGACTCCTCGCTCCGAAGCAACATCGCCCCGACCGAATTCGACGGGCTCTTCCGTAAGCATCAAGTGTGGGGGGTCGTGCATGACGAAAACGCCTATATTCTCGGGGGAGTGTCCGGGCACGCCGGCCTCTTTTCCACCGCCTCCGATCTTGCGGTCCTGATGCAGATGCTGACGAACGGCGGGAAATATGGAGGGAAACGGTACCTGAAGCCCGAAACGATCGCGCTCTTCACCACGAAGCAGAGCGAAAAGAGCACGAGGGCGCTGGGGTGGGATACGAAGACTGTGAACGGCTACAGCACGGCGGGCACGCTCTTCAGCGAGCACTCATTCGGGCATACCGGGTTCACGGGGACCTCTGTCTGGGCTGACCCGGATCGCAAAGTCGTGACGATTTTTCTGACAAACCGCGTCTATCCGACGCGCGCCAACAATAAAATCGCGAAGGTAAGGCCTGCGGTGCACGACGCCATTATCAGGGCCATGGTGCCTCTTAAGAACGCGGCGCGTTAAATGGTAGGTTCGCATTTTCCTCTTTTGCCGTCATCCCGACATGTTTCAGGTCGGGATCTTTATAAAAGAGTTGAAAGATGCTGACCAGGAGCATGTCAGCATGACGAGCTGGAGAGAAAGACGGCCAACCTGTGGCATGACCCGTTGAAAACCATTCGGGAAATTTTCGTATATTTCCCCGAAGATCACCTTCAATTCCAGATTTAATTTCTCGTTCTCGCTGGTCTCTAATGAGATGTCGGATCCTCCGGGAGGCAGGCGTCGAGGCAACCCAATTTAACAAGGATCTAAATGCCAATCCCAAAATTTAAGAACGAATCGTACACCAACTGGGCCACCCCGGAACACCGGAAGAAACAGCAGGACGCGATCACGGCCCTCGAAGCCAAACTCGGCGCGGAATACCCGAACATCATCGGCGGCGAGCGCGTCACCGCGCCTAACAAGCTGAAATCCCTTAATCCCTCCAACCCGGACCAGGTCGTCGGAGTGTTCCAAAAAGGGACGCCCGATTCTGCGGTCCTCGCGCTCAATGCCGCCCTCAAAGCCTTCGAGACCTGGCGGTATGTCGATCCGGAAAAGCGGGCGGGCTACCTTTTTAAAGCCGCGCAGATCATGCGCAAGCGAAGGTATGAGCTGAATGCGGCGGAAATTCTCGAAGTGGGAAAGTCATGGCCCGAAGCGGACGCGGACGTGGCGGAGGCGATCGACTTTTTGGAATTTTATGGCCGGGAAATGATCCGGTACGCGGCGGCGAAACCGGCTGTCCAGTTGCCGGGCGAAAAAGACGAGCTCGTTTATCTTCCGCTCGGAGTCGGTGTGGTGATTCCTCCCTGGAATTTCCCCCTGGCGATCCTCGCCGGGATGGCAAGCGCGGCGGTTGTCGCCGGAAACACCGTCGTCCTGAAACCATCGAGCGACTCACCCCTGGTCGGGTACAAATTCATGGAGGTGATGGAAGAAGCGGGCCTCCCTCCGGGCGTGATCAATTTCGTGAGCGGCCCCGGCGACGCGGTCGGTAACACGCTTGTGACGCATCCGAAGATCAGGTTCATCGCCTTCACGGGTTCGAAGGAAGTCGGGATCCATATCAACACGGAAGGTTCGAAGGTTCAGCCGGGTCAGATCTGGCTCAAGCGGATCGTGGCCGAGATGGGCGGGAAGGATTCGATCATCGTCGACCACGAAACCGACCTAGACGAGGCGGCGGCGGGCGTTACTGTCTCGGCCTTCGGCTTCCAGGGGCAGAAATGTTCCGCCTGCTCGCGTGTGATCGTGGACGAGAAGATCTATGACAAGTTCGTGGACCTTCTTGCCAAGCGCGCAGAATCGATCACGGTAGGCCAGGCGAAAGAGCTGGCAAATTACATGGGGCCGGTAATCAACAAGGGCTCGATGGAAAAGATTCTCGGCTATGTCGGAACCGCGCGCAAGGAAGGCGGCCGGGTTGTGGCGGGCGGCGCAGCCGCGGGCGGGAACGGTTATTTCATCCGGCCCACGGTCGTGGCGGATGTCGAGCCGAAGGCGACGATCGCCCAGGAAGAGATTTTCGGGCCGGTGCTCGCTGTCATCAAGGCTCGCGATTTCGACCATGCGATCGAGATCGCCAATAACACGGAGTTCGGGCTCACGGGCGGAGTCTATTCGAAGAACAAGAAAAAAATCGAGAAGGCGAAACGGGAATTCTTCTGCGGCAACCTCTATCTCAACCGGAAATGCACCGGGGCGATGGTGGGAGCGCACCCGTTCGGCGGCTTCAACATGAGCGGCACCGACTCGAAGGCGGGTGGACAGGATTATCTTCTCCTCTTCCTGCAGGCGAAGTCGATGGCGGAGAAGATAAAATGAAAATACACGAATACCAGGGAAAGAGCATCCTCAGAAAATTCAATGTGCCTGTCCCCGAGGGAGGGCCGGCGTTCACTCCCGATGAAGCGGTGGAGGTCGCCCGGCGCCTCGGCGGCAATCTCTGGGTCGTAAAAGCCCAGATCCACGCCGGCGGCAGAGGGAAAGGGGGCGGCGTCAAGGTCGCGAAGTCGCTCGAGGAAGTGCGGAGTCTCGCCACGCAGATTCTCGGGATGCGGCTTGTCACGCACCAGACCGGCCCTGAGGGGAGAATCGTCAAGCGCCTCCTCGTCGAGCAGGGCATCTCGATCGCCCGAGAGCTCTACCTGGGGGTGACGCTCGACAGGTCCCGCTCTCAGGATGTGGTGATGGCTTCGAGCCAGGGGGGTGTGGAAATCGAGCAGGTCGCGGAAGAACATCCGGAACTGATCCTCAAGGAAGCGGTCGATCCCGCGATCGGGTTCCGCGAGTACCAGGCACGGTCCCTCGCTTTCGGCCTCGGCCTGACCGGGGATGCGTTCAAGTCCGGAGTCCGGTTTCTCTTGGCGCTCTATAACGCCTACCAGGCTTCGGACGCGTCGCTCGCCGAGATCAATCCTCTCGTAGTCACGACAGGCGGGGCCGTCCTTGCGCTCGACGCGAAGATCAATTTCGACGACAACGCCCTCGCCAGGCATCCGGAATTTGCGGAACTGCGCGATCCGGATGAGGAAGAGCCGCTCGAGATCGAGGCGTCGAAGCACAATCTGAATTACATCAAGCTCGACGGAAACGTCGGATGCATGGTCAACGGCGCGGGCCTCGCCATGGCGACGATGGATATCATCAAGCTCGCGGGAGGAGAGCCGGCAAATTTTCTGGACGTGGGGGGCGGAGCGAACGTGAAGACGGTCTCGAACGGCTTCAAGATCATCCTCTCCGACAAGAACGTCAAAGCCGTCCTCATCAACATTTTCGGCGGGATCGTACGGTGTGACCGCGTCGCGAACGGAGTCGTCGAGGCGGCGAGGAACGTCCACGTCGGCGTGCCGGTCGTCGTGCGCCTGGAGGGGACGAACGCCAAAGAAGCGAGACAAATCCTCGCCAACTCCGGTTTGAATTTTGCGGTGGCATCCACGCTCCAGGACGCCGCCGATAAAGTGACCAAGACGATCAGAAGCTGATTCTCTCTTTACCGTTCCGCCAATTTCTCTGAGGTGACTCATGAAACCGATCAAAGACGTCACAGGCATCAAGGACCCTTACACCAGGCGCATCCTCTCGAACCTCCTGGGAAAGGACCCGTTCGCCGTTTACAAGCGCACCCCGGGGGCGCTCAAAAAATCCTTACAAGGGCTCAAGGACCGCGACCTCCGGACTCCCCTCTCGAAGGGAAAGTGGACGGTCTCGCAGATCGTGGCGCATCTCTGCGACGCCGAGTTCGTCACTTCGTACCGGTACCGGCTGGCGATCGCCGAATCGGGACGCCCGATCCAGGCGTACGACCAGGACAAGTGGGCGGACAATCTCCGCTACGAATCTGCGGATTGCAGACGAAAACTCGATCTCTTTATCAAAATGCGGGAGGAGAACATCGCGCTCCTTGAATCTCTCGCCCCGAACGAGTGGAAGCGGTGGGGCATGCACGAGGAGCGGGGAAAGGAAACCATCGAGCGGATGGTGCAGATGATCGCCGGGCATGACATCAATCATGTGAAACAGATCGAACAGATCGGGAAGGCGTTCAGGAAAGGCAAGGGTTGAAGCCGACCGAGGGCTACGAGCCTGTCATCGGATTGGAAGTCCACGCGCAGCTCCTGACGTCTTCGAAGGCGTTTTGCGGCTGTCCGGCGACATTCGGAAACGAACCGAACACGAACGTCTGTCCGATTTGCCTGGGATTGCCGGGATCGCTCCCCGTCCTCAATAAGAACCTCGTCGAGTTTGCCATCCGTATGGGCCTCGCCACGAACTGCGCGATCGCGCCCAATTCCATCTTTGCGCGAAAAAACTATTTCTATCCTGACCTGCCGAAGGGGTACCAGATCTCACAGTACGAGTCGCCGATCTGCACGAAGGGTTTTGTCGAGATCGACAAGGAGGAGGGGGGCCGCACGAGGATCGGGATCACCCGTATTCACATGGAAGAAGATGCGGGGAAATCGATTCACGATCAGGGGCCGGACACGCTTGTGGACGTCAACCGGTGCGGAGTCCCGTTGATCGAAATCGTGAGCGAACCCGATTTGCGCTCGCCGAAAGACGCATACCTGTTTCTTCACAAAATCCGCCAGATCGTGACCTACCTCGGGATCTGCGACGGGAACATGGAGGAGGGAAGCCTCCGCTGCGATGCGAACGTCTCCGTCCGTGCAAAGGGAGAGAAGAAACTCGGAACGAAAACCGAGGTGAAGAACATGAACTCCTTCCGGAACGTCGAGCGCGCGCTCGAGTTCGAGATCGGAAGGCAGATCGCCCTGCTCGAGGAGGGAGGCTCCGTGGAACAGGAGACACTTCTCTGGGACGCCGACCGGAACGAAGCCCACCCGATGCGAAGCAAGGAGGAGGCGCACGACTACAGGTACTTTCCCGAGCCCGACCTCGTGCCGGTGCATGTCGATGAGGGCTGGGTACACCAGATCCAGGCTTCGCTCCCCGAGCATCCGACCGCGAGACGCGATCGCCTCGTCGACAAGCTCGGCTTGCCCAAATACGACGCGGACGTGCTCACCTCTGAAAAGGGATATGCCGATTACTTTGAATCGCTTCTCGGCGAGTTGGGGGATCGGAATGCGGGGAACGCAAAATCGGCGAGCAACTGGGTCATGACGGATGTCTTGCGGGTCGTGGGGGAGCGGAAGATAGGCATCGAGGGCTTTCCGATACGGCCGGATAGGCTCGGCGCGATGATCCGGCTGATTTCGGACGGGACGATCAGCGGGAAGATCGCGAAGGATGTTTTCACGGAGATGCTTGTGTCCGGAGAGAGTCCGGCGGAGGTCGTAAAAAGGAAGGGACTCGTTCAGCTATCCGACGAAGGGGCCATCGGGGCGGTGGTGGAGGAAGTTCTGTCGAAAAATCCCGCTCAGGTGAAGAAATTCCGGGACGGCAACGAAAACGTCTTCGGTTTTTTCGTGGGCGAAGTGATGAAAGCGACGAAGGGAAAGGCCAACCCGAAGATCGTGAACGACCTGATTAGAAAAGCTCTCGGGAAGAAATGACCGCAGCCTAAAGGGTGCGGCTACCGAATCGGTGGAGGTCGGTTTTTGTAGGGGCGACGCATGCGTCGCCCGGGGTGATTACGAAATATCTGTCCGTCCGGGCGGGGCATGCCCCGCCCCTACATCGACACTGTACCTTACCGCAGCCTAAAGGCTGCGGCTACCGAATCGGCTGAAGACCCGGTAGCCGCAAGCTTTAGCTTGCGGGTTTTTCATTCGATCACAAAACTGAAATTGTGCCATGAGAAAGAAAATTGTCGCCGGTAATTGGAAGATGAACAAGGACATCCACGAAACCGCCGCGCTCATCAACGAACTGAAGACGCGCCTGAAAGACTTCCGGAACGAGATCGACATCGTCGTCTGCCCTCCCTTCACCTCGCTCGTCATCGCGAAGACCCTGTTGAAGGATTCTCCGATGAAGCTCGGAGCCCAGAACATGTCGAAGTTCGACGACGGCGCCTACACCGGAGAGATCTCCGCAAAAATGCTCCTCGCGACCGGTTGCGAATATGTCATACTCGGTCACTCGGAACGCCGTCAGTACTTCAAGGAGAACGACGAGCTGGTGAACGCCAAGGTCAAGAAGGCCCTCGCCGCCGGGCTCCTTCCCATCATGTGCGTCGGCGAGACGCTTGAAGAGCGGGAGAAAGGCCTCGCCGATCAGGTCATCTCGACCCAGATCAAAGGCGGCCTCCACGAACTCTCCTCCGCCGACATGGGGAAGGTCGTGGTGGCCTACGAGCCGGTCTGGGCGATCGGGACGGGGAAGACCGCAACTCCAGACCAGGCAAACGCCGCCCACAAGCTTATCCGCAAAACGATCGGACAGTTGTTTTCCTGGGCCGTGGCGGAGAAAACTATCATCCAATATGGCGGTAGCGTCAACAATAGCAACGCTTTAGACCTCTTTTCACAGTCCGATATCGACGGAGGTTTGATCGGCGGGGCGAGCCTGAAGACAGAGAGTTTCATGGCCATCGTCCAGGCGGGAGTCGAGGCAACTCACCAGTAATCTGATTTCAAATTCTGGCAGAACGTCCGGCCTCTCCGGTCATGTTCGCTCCCCGGTTTTTGTCCGCCTCTCCTTCAACCGATTTAGCCGGAATCCCCTGTAAATCCTCATATTTTCGTTGCTTTCGCCCCCCTTTTTTGTTATATTACGGCCTATCACCCAAAGCGCTCGTAATTCGGAGTTCCGACATACCCGAAATCCCTCCCGATTGCGGTCGGTGATACAGTCCATTGCGCACAGAGATAAACAGACTGACGCCAAGAAAATCGAATCCATCTTGATATTGCGCAGATTTTTCCTCTATGCGCTTTTCGCTTTTCTTATTCCATCTCCTGGAACCTCACAACCTACCGTTTCAGGCATCAGGTTTTTCCAAAATGGCCAGCCCACACGTACCGGCGCGGACGCCGCGATGTACTCCGACGTTCCCACACGCGAAAAACTCGACCTTTCGGGCTCCTGGGAGTACACGCTTGACGGAAAGAGCTGGAATACCGTCTCCGTCCCGAGCGCCTACGACTTCACGGGAAAAGTCACCTTCCAGAGGTCTTTCGACGTGAAGCCAGAGCAGCTCGACAAGTACGCGTTCAGCCTCGTGGCCTACGGGATCAACTATCAGTGTGAAATCTTCATCAACGGCAACTTCATCGGCCGGCACATGGGCGGCTATTCGTCCTTCGTGCTCGCGATTCCTCCGAATACTCTCCAGGTCGGCAAGGATAATTCGATCAGGGTCTCCGTCGACAACGAGTTGACCCCCGCGACTACTCTACCCCTCAGGCAGCCGGTGGGCGGTTGGAGAACCTACGGCGGGATCCTCCGCGATCTCTATATCCTCGGCGCTCCCCGACTCTCCATCGATGATGTCGCAGTGACGTATCCCCCCTCAGAGCCGAACAGGAACCGCAAGGTCTCGGTTCAGGCGGAGATCTCCGACAGGGGATCCAACACCGTGTTCGCTCCGGGCCAGTATCTCGGCGTGCAGGTCGAAGTCTACGACAAGCTCACCGGCGAAATGACCGGGCGCAGCGGGATCAACACGTTCGCCTCGCCGGCGAACAAGTCGCTCACGGTGAACGCCGACGTGGTTCTCCCCTCCCCGAAAACATGGTCGCCGGAATCCCCCGACCTGTATGTTTTCAAGTGCGAGATCGTCCGCCTCGCGAACAAAGAGGTCACGGTCCTGGATGAGTATGACATCGATGTCGGCATGAGGGACCTGAAGTGGGTCGGAGGGCGGCTCTTCGTGAACGAGAGCCTCGTCTCCCTCAAGGGGGTCCTCTGGCAGGAAGACCACGCGTCGTTCGGGGGAGCGATGACCTACGAATCGCTCGAACGCGATATCGCGTTGATCAAGGCGCTCGGCGCCAACCTGATACGTTTCCCGTATCCGCCGCATCCATATATGCTGAACCTGTGCGACCGGTATGGGCTTCTCGCGATGGAGGAGATCCCCCTTGGAGGGGTGCCCTCCGGGATTCTCGCCAAGGACTATTACGAAGACCTCGCCGCGACCTATATCCGGGAAATGGTCTGGAGGGACAAGCGCCACAGCTCGGTCCTCGCATGGGGAATCGGAGACGGATTCGAAACGCCGGCGTCGGGCGCTTGCGATTATGTCAACGGCATGCGCAATATCATCAAGGCGATCGATTCACGGCTCGTTTATTTTGCCAACCAGCCGTCGCAGAGCCCCTGCTGGGAATCCGTCGACATGATGGTCGTGAATCACACCGACGGGGACGTGAAGGACTTTCGTGAAGAGCTGAAGGATTGGAAATCCAGGAACCCGGAGAAGCCGATCATCGTGACCCAGTACAGCCGCGACATCGAGCCCGGAAATCACAACGGGTACAGCGACCCGCTCTCGATGGAGTCCCAGGCACGGCTTGTCGTCCAGTGTTTTGAAGCAGTCAGCTCGACAAAGATCGCCGGCGGGGTTTTTGCCTCCTTCAACGACTGGCGGTCGGACCGCCCCGCGCTATCCACCCATTCGCACGACCCGTACCTGCACAGCATGGGGCTTGTCGCCTACGACCGGGAAAAGCGGACCTCGTTCGACATCGCCCGGACGGTCTTTAACGGGGAAAAAGTGCAGGCGCTCCCGGTCGGCAACTTCTCCTCCAGCGCCCCCATCATCTATGTCCTGGCCGGCATCTTCGCGCTGATCTCGTTCTTTTTTCTCTACAACAGCAACCGCCATTTCAGGGAATCGGTCAACCGATCCATCTTCCGGACGTACAATTTTTTCGCGGACGTCCGTGACGAGCGGATCCTGAGCTACGGCCATACGATTTTTCTCGCGGTGATCGTCTCCGTGACGTGGGCGACGATCCTTTCGAGCCTCTGCTCGCACTACCGCGACAACGTGGTCTTCGACAATGTGCTGAGCCAGTTCCTCTCGGACGGCCCGAAGGAATGGCTGGTGCGCCTCGTCTGGAGCCCGGTGAAGTTCATCATGGTGGCGTCGGGAGGGATCTTCTTCGGACTCTGCTCCCTCAGCCTTCTGGTGCGCATCCTCTCGATCACGGCGCGTGCCCGGGTCTATTTTTACCATTGTTTTTCGATCACGATGTGGTCGATGCTCCCGTTCGTCATCTTTATCCCCGTCGCAATGGTCCTCTACCGGCTCTCGATGGAAACCGACACCTATCTCATGCCCGTCGGCGTGCTGGTGGGACTCGTGAGCCTCTGGGTCTTCATGCGGCTCTTGAAAGGGATCTCGATCGTGTACGACGTCTTCCCTCTGAAAGTCTACGCCACCGGCCTGCTCCTCGTCATCGTGGCGACGGCGGCGCTCTACAGCTACATCGACTATTCGCAATCCACGTCGCTCTATCTGAAGCATGTCGTCCAATCCATGAAACATTCGGCCTAGGGACCGGCGATGTACCTCTCCAAAATAGAAGTCATCGGGTTCAAGTCGTTCGCCCAGCGGATCAACCTGAATTTCGACACAGGCGTGACCGCGATCGTGGGTCCGAACGGCTGCGGGAAGACGAACATCGTGGACGCCATACGGTGGGCGCTCGGCGAGCAGCGCTACAGCACGCTCCGGAGCGACAAGATGGAAGACGTGATCTTCAACGGGACAAAGAGCCGGAAACCGCTCGGCCTCGCGGAAGTCTCGCTTTCCATCGAGAACACCAAGGGGATCCTCCCGACCGAGTACTCCGAGGTGACCGTCACGCGCAGGGTCTTCCGTTCCGGCGAGAGCGAATACCTTCTGAACAAGGTCCCCTGCCGGCTCAAGGATATTCTGGACCTGTTCATGGACACCGGCATGGGGAGCGACGCGTACTCGGTGATCGAGCTGAAAATGGTGGAGACGATTCTCAGCGACAAGACCGACGAGCGCCGGCGGCTCTTCGAAGAGGCGGCCGGAGTGACCAAATACAAGTTCCGCCGCAAGGCCGCGATGCGCAAGCTCGAGAGCGTCCAGCAGGATCTGATGCGCGTCAGCGACATCGTCAAGGAAGTCCAGAAAACCGTCAACTCGCTCGAGCGCCAGGCGAAACGGGCCGAGCAGTACAACGAGGTCTCTTCCGAACTGAAGCGGCTCGAAGTCGATCTCCTCGAGCGCGAGTATGCGCACCTCCAGGGCAAGCTTGTGCCGCTCGAAGAGCGCTTCGCCTCCGCGAAGACCGACAAGTCGAGCATTCACGAAACGCTCCAGTCCCAGGAAGAGCGGGCCGACCTCCTCGGAAGCTCGCTCCGGGAGATCGAGGAGCAGCTCCAGCTGAAGCAGCGCGATACCGCCGCCCAGTTCGAGACGATCCACCGCGCCGAAGAGAGGATTCTCGTCGCGAACGAGCGTTCGAATTCGCTCGGATCGAACATCGAGCGGTACGAACAGGAGAAGACGGGCCTGCAGGGACAGCAGGAGCGCCTCGGCGCGGAACAGACGACCCTCCACGCGTCGGTCGAGCAGCTTCGTGTCGAGCTCGCTGCGTCGGAACAGCATTTTCTGGAAATGAAGGAGAACCGCCAGACGCAGGGGCGCGCGGTGGAGGCGAAAAAATCCGAGGTCGAAGCGTACAGGGTCTCGATCCTCGGGCTCGCGCACGAGCTCGTCGAGAAACGGGGCGAGCGGGACCGTATCACGGAGCGGATCCACAACCTGCAGGGAAGGATCGACCGCGCGAACGAGGAGAACGCCCTCTACGAGACCGACATCCTGAATAACGCCGAACGGGTCGCCCAGCTCACCGCGGAGGACCGCGAGTTGAGGAGGCAGTTCGTCGAGGCGGAGATGAAGCTGATGGAGCGCGAGAAGGCGAAGAAGGAGCTGAACGACGAAGTCGACCGCCTCCAGAAACAGTCCGACGCGCTCAGGAACGAAATCGAGCGAAAGGCGTCCCGGATCGATTTCCTCCGGAAAATGGTCGAAAGCAACGAGGGGTATTCCGAGGGGACGCGCTTCCTGCTCGGCAGCCACAAGTGGGTGGTGAAGAATCTTACGACGGTCGCTGACCTCGTGCATGCGGAAGAGCGATACCGCGTGGCGGTGGAGGCGGCTCTCGGCGAGGCGGCGCACATGCTCGTCGTGCGGGACGTCAAGGACGGGTACGCCGCGCTCGAGGAGCTCCGGCGCCAGGACAAGGGGAAAGCGACCTTCATCTGCCTCGATTGGGTGCCCAGGGTTTCCCGGCGCATAGGCCGGAGCAGCCGCAAAAGGAGGAAGGACGCCGCTCAATGCGTCTGGGCCCAGGATGTCGTGCACTGCGACCCCGCCTACCGTCCTCTGATCAATTTTCTCCTCCAGGACGTGGCGCTGGTGGGAACGCTCGACGCGGTCGCCGGAACCGTCAAAAACTTTTCCGGGGTGCGCTGCGTGACGCTCGACGGGCAGGTCGTTTCGACGACGGGGACGATCCGGGGCGGGAGCAAGCGGTTCGACGAGGGGGGAGTGATCGGCAAGAAAGAGCAGATCACCGAGCTCGGCGAAGGGATGAAGGAAACCGGCGTCCGTCTGGAGCGCATCGTGGAAGAAATCAAGGCGAAGAGCGCTTCCGCCGAGGCGCTCGAGGTGAAATCGTTCGTGGCGGCGGTGAAGAAAATTGAGAAGGACATGACCGCGATCGAGATGCGGATCGCCCAGATCGAATTTGAAAAGGGGCGCGCCAGAGACGCGGTGGGGCGAAATCAGTCGGAGACGGGCCTGCTCCAGGATGAAATCGTCAAGCTTCGTTTGAAGCATGAGGCGGCCACCGGAGATCTGGCGGCGAGCGAACAGAGGAAAACGGAGCACGAAGGGATGGCAGCCACTGCCGCGCGCGAGCTGGAGAAACTGGAGGCCGAGTGGACCGACCTGACCAGGAGCGTGAACGAGCTTGAAATCAAGGTGGTGACGCTCCAGGGCGACATCCGCAACACCGAACGGGACATCGAGCGGGGCGACGCCAGGTCGGAGGACATCCGGGTCACCCTCCTGCGCCGCGACGAGGAAATCACGCGCGCCCGCGAGGAAATCACGCGGCTCGGATCCCAGATCGCCTCCCAGACGGAGGAGCTGGCGGTGTTCCGGCAGAGCTTCCAGCGGCTGGAAGAGGAAGTCCGGGGGATCGAGGAGGCGCACTCCTCCAAGCGCAGCGAGCTTCACCAGATCGAGCTCAAGATGAAGGACGAGCGCCGGATGCACGAAGACTCGGTGGCGGCGGCCCACGAGCTCGAGATGAAAATCTCCGAGCTGAAATCGAATATCGAGCACCTGAAGGGGCGCGCGAAGGAGGAATTCGAGCTCGAACTCACCCTGAAGCCGTACCCCGAGGACGAGTGGGTCGACTTCGCGCAGCTCCGCGACGACATCAAGGGCCACAAGGACCGCATCCGGGTCCTCGGGGCGATCAACTTTGCGGCGTTCGACGAGTTCAAAGGCGAGAGCGAACGGCTGGCCTTCCTCACCGGCCAGCGGGACGACCTTCTCGAGGCCGAGAAGACGCTCCTCAGCACGATCGACGAGATCAACACGACGGCGCAGAACAAGTTCTCCGAGACGTTCTCGAAAATCCGGGACAACTTCATCACGACCTTCAAGGAGCTGTTCCAGGAAGGGGACGAGTGCGACCTCAGGATCGAGGAGGGAGTGGACCCCCTGGAGGCGAACATCGAGATCATCGCGAAGCCCCGGGGCAAGCGGCCCACTTCGATCGATCTGCTTTCCGGCGGTGAAAAGACGCTGACGGCCATCGCCCTTCTCTTCGCGATCTACCTTGTGAAACCGAGCCCGTTCTGCATTCTCGACGAGGTCGACGCGCCGCTCGACGATTCCAACATCGACCGGTACACGCGCATTCTCAAGAAATTCTCCAACAACACGCAGTTCATCGTGGTCACGCATAACAAGCGGACGATGGAAGCGGCGAGCGCGCTCTACGGCGTCACGATGGAAGAAGAGGGGATATCCAAGATTGTCACCGTCCGTTTCAACGAGGAAGCCCGCCTGCGGTCCGCGGCAGTCTCCGGTTAGTGCGCAGTCTCAAGCCCGTCAACGAATGAAGATGCTGACCAGGAGCATGTCAGCATGACGAGTTGTTGTATTGTGTTCTTCTCCTCAAGGCCTTCATGATCCGGACGTTCATCGATTTTGACGGTACGATCTCGCGCAAGGACGTCGGAGACCTGTTATTCGAGACCTTCGGAGGCCGCACGTGCCTCGAGCTGGTCGAACAGTACCGCGCGGGGACCCTCACAGCGACGGAATGTTTCCGCCGCGAGTGCGAAGCCTGCGGGGAAGTCGAACCGCAATCGCTCGACGCGTTTCTCGACGGCCAGGAGATCGATTCCACGTTTGCCGGATTTGTGAAGTTCTGCGAGGAGAGAGGGATCGGTTGCACGATCCTCAGCGACGGAATGGGGTACTACATCGCCCGGATCCTCAACAACAATGGCCTCGACCGCGTCCCGTTCTTCGCGAACACGCTGGAACTTGTGCCGGTCGACGGGAGTTCCCGCGTGCGGTTCCGGCCCTCGTTTCCCTACCGGGATGAAAACTGCGAGCGCTGCGCGTGTTGCAAGAGGAATCATATCCTGACCCTCTCGGCGGACGAGGACATCATCGTCTATGTCGGCGAGGGATATTCCGACCGGTGTCCCGCGCAATACGCCGACGTCGTTTTTGCGAAAGACGAGCTGATGGAGTACTGCCGGACATCCGGCATCCCGTTCGTGTCCTACCGGACGTTCGGGGATATCACGAAGCGGCTGGCGAAAATGATCGACCGCAAGGACCCGGTCGGCGGCGTGCGGCTCCGGAAACGCCGCCGCGCGGAGCTGGCCCGTTGCGAAGTCTACCTCGGCGGATGAGACGGTTTGCCCAAACCAATGGATCTACGACAACGATTATTCCAGTATCGCAGCTATACTCCGATCCCGTTCCTCGTCGCGATGATCGTCCTCGCCCGGCCGGCGCCGGCGGGCATGCTGGCGGGGTTTGCGGTGGTCGCCGCGGGAGAGATGTTGCGGCTCTGGGGCGTCTCGATCGCCGGCAGCGAAACGCGCACCACCGGGCCGGTCGGGGGAACGTATCTCATTACGCGGGGCCCGTTCGCCCACGTCCGAAACCCTCTCTATCTGGGGAACATGCTCATGTATCTCGGACTCGGAATCATGTCGAACGCGTTCTGGCTCTCTGTCGCCGCGGTGGTCTATTTCTTCTGGCAATATTCCCTGATCGTGAGCCTCGAAGAGGAATACCTGCTCAAGACGTTCAAGGACGAATTTATCCGCTACTGCGCGTCGGTTCCGAGGTTCCTTCCCCTGTTGAAGAAATATCCGGCGGGCTCGAATCCCCAGCCGGAGACGGACGTCCGGAGGGGATTGCGTTCTGAAAAAAGGACGCTGCAGGCGATTGCGATCCTCACCCTGCTTCTCTGCGCGATCTGGCGCGTACGGGGATAGCGGAGTGAACCGCTCCACGCACGGCCGGCGCGGCCGATGACGATGCGCATCATGATTGTCTCGGGGGAACCGTCGGGCGACCTGCACGGCTCCGGCCTCGTCCGCGAGTTGAAACGGCGAAGCCCCGGATGCGAGATTTTCGGAATCGGGGGCGACAAGATGCGCGCGGCGGGGATGGACCTGATCTATCATATCCGGGAACTCTCGGTTATGGGGTTCCTGGAAGTCATCCAGCATCTTCCGCTTCTCCGGTCCGTCGAGCGGACGCTCGAGGCGATCGTGAAGGCACGCAGGCCGTCGGTCCTTGTCCTGATCGACTATCCGGGCTTCAACCTGCGATTCGCCCGGGTCGCCAGAAAGCTCGGCATGAAGATCGTCTATTATATCAGCCCCCAGGTGTGGGCCTGGAACCCGGGACGGGTGAAAAAAATGAAGGGGTTGATCGACAAAATGCTCGTCGTGTTCCCGTTTGAAGTGGATCTCTACCGGGCCAATGGAATCGACGTCGAATTCACGGGGCACCCGCTGCTCGACGTCTTCACCGAGCCCCAGGGGCGTCCCGAGTTCTGCAAGCGGTACGGGTTTGATCCGGAGAAAAAGATCGTCGGACTCGCCCCCGGAAGCAGGAGACAGGAGATCGAGCGGATGTTTCCGGTGATGCTCGGGGCGGCGCGCATCCTGCACCGGGAGCTCGGTGTCCAGCTCGCCGTCGCCGTTTCCTCGGTGCTCGAGCTCGATTTTCTGAAGTCGTTCCTGCGCGACGACCTCCCGGTGGCGCTGATCCGGGACGCGACCTATGACGTGATGAAAAATTCGGACCTGGTGCTGGTGACTTCCGGCACGGCGACGCTCGAAACCGCGTATTACGGGACGCCGATGATTGTCGTGTACAAGACCTCGATCATGACCTACCTGATCGTCCGGCTCCTGATCCGGATCCGGAACATCGGTCTGGTCAATATCGTGGCCGGCGAGCAGGTGGTGCCGGAGCTCCTCCAGGGCCGGGCGACCGCGCCGCTCCTCGCGCGCGAGGCGGCGTCGCTCCTCGGCGATCCGGCTCGCCTGAAGGAGATCTCGCGCCGCCTCGGAACGGTGAAGGAAAGGCTCGGCACGCCCGGGGCGTCGGGAAGGGCCGCCGCTGCGGTTCTTGCGGTCGCATCGCAGGCGAGCTGAAGATGCTGGAGCGGTTTCTGCTTCCGGCGTCATGGCTCTACGGCTCCCTCGTCTGGTTGAGAAACAGATGCTATGACGCGCGCCTCTTCGGCGCCGTGCGGGCCGGCGTGCCCGTCATTTCCGTGGGCAACCTGACCGCGGGCGGAAACGGAAAAACGCCCTTTGTCGAATACCTTGTTCAATATTTCATGGGGGAACGGAAAAAAGTGGCTGTGCTGAGCAGAGGATACCTGCGCACGACGCGCGGGACGGTTGTCGTCTCCGACGGCGACACGGTCCGGGAGACGGCGGAGCGTTCGGGGGACGAGCCCTATCAGATCGCCAGGCGTTTTCCCGGCGCGGTCGTGATCTCGGACGAGAGCCGGGCGAAGTCCGCGAGGATCGCTGTCGACCGGTATCATGCCGACGTCATCCTCCTCGACGACGGTTTTCAGCACAGGGGAATCGGGCGGGACCTCGATATCGTTATGATCGGTGAATCCCCGGCCGCCACGCCGATGCTCCCGGCGGGATCGCGGCGCGAGCCGCTCTCGTCCCTCCGCCGTGCGGGGCTTCTGGTCGTCTCGGGTCCGGCCGGCCGGAGCGCCGGACAGAACGGGCTGGTCAGATACTCCGCCGCCCCGGAAGTCAGAGTTCGATTTGTGCCCGACAGAGTTTCCCCTCTCTTCGGGGGGAAAGATCTCGCGACTGAGGATCTGCGCGGAAAATCTGTTTTTGCCTTTTCCGGAATCGCGAATCCATCCAGGTTCACGGAGATGTTGAAAGAAATGGGCGCCGTCATGCGCGATTCCATGACATACCCCGATCATCACCCCTACCCGGCGGATGATCTGCAGCGCATCAAGGGTAGGTATGACCGGTCGGGCGCCGCGATGATGGTGACCACCGAGAAAGATGCCGTTCGCCTCGGTGGAATGGAGAGCGAATCGCCGCTTAAGGGGATGCCGGTCTATTTCGTGAGGATCAGGACGGAGATCGTAGAGGGAAGGGAATTGCTCCACTCGCTTCTCGAGCGGACCGTCGGAGGGACAACATGATGAGAATCGGTGTTACCGACACGATGGGCGATCCGGCGAAGTTTCAGAGGTATCTCGCGTGGCTGCGGACCGGAACGATTCCCGTCGAATGCAAAGTGCTTTCCTACCTCCGGGACGATGCCGGCTCGGCCGATCAGTGCGACGGCATCGTGCTGACCGGAGGAGGGGACGTCGACCCTGCGATCTTCGGAGGGCGCGCGGACCATCCGAAGCTCAAGGATGTCGACAGGAAGCGCGACGACTTCGAGCGCGGGATCCTCGACCACGCGCTGAAGGCGGACATGCCGGTTCTCGGGATCTGCCGGGGATTGCAGATCGCCAACGTCCATCTCGGAGGCACCCTGATCCCCGATCTTGAAGATGCCGGGTATAAGGGGCACAAGGGCCGGGGCGGCCGCGAGAGCTTCCACCCGCTCGAAGTCGAGGGCGACAGCCTTCTCCGCGAGGCGGTGAGGGTCTCCCGCGGTCCGGTGAATTCCAGCCACCACCAGTCGGCCGACAAGCTCGGCGCGGGCTTGAGAGTCGCCGCGCGCGCGGCTGACGGCATCGTCGAGGCGATGCAATGGAAGGATTCGGCGCGGAAGCCCTTCTTCCTCCTCGTCCAGTGGCATCCCGAGCGGATCATGGACCCCGAAGAGCCGTTTTCGTCCTTACTCTTAAAAAGCTTTTTACGAGCGGTACAAACGAACGACAACACACACCCGAACCTGCGGAGAGAACAGAATGTCACGTAAGTATATCTATTCATTTGGCGGCGGAAAAGCGGACGGCAAGGCGGACATGAAGCTCTTGCTGGGTGGAAAAGGGGCGAACCTGGCCGAGATGACGAACATCGGATTGCCCGTACCACCGGGATTTACGATCACGACGGAGATGTGCGCGTACGTCCGGGACCATAAGGGCGCAACGCCCCGGGGCTTCCGGAAGAAAGTCCTGGAGGCCCTTCGCCGGGTCGAGCGCAGCACAGGCAAGAAATTCGGAGACCCGAAAAACCCCCTCCTCGTGTCGGTGCGTTCCGGCGCGCCCGCTTCGATGCCCGGGATGATGGACACCATCCTCAACCTCGGACTGAACGAGCAGACCGTCAAGGGCCTCGTCGCGAAAACCGGAAACGAGCGGTTCGCGTATGATTCCTACCGCCGGCTCGTCCAGATGTACGGGGACGTCGTCCTCGGCCTCAAGCCCGCGACCGAGAACGACCGGGACCCGTTCGAAGTGATCATCGAGGCGAAGAAGGCGTCGCGCGGAGTCCAGAACGACACCGACCTGACCGCCGCCGACCTTCGCGAGCTGGTCGGCCTCTTCCAGGCCGAAATCAGGAAGAAGCTTCGTGTCGACTTTCCCCAGGATCCCCTGCAGCAGCTCTGGGGCGCCGTCGACGCGGTCTTCAAGTCGTGGATGAACGAGCGGGCCATCGCCTACCGGAAGATGAACCAGATCCCCGAGCACTGGGGCACGGCCGTGAACGTTCAGGCGATGGTGTTCGGCAACATGGGGGAAAACTCCGGGACCGGGGTCGCGTTCACGCGGAATCCCGCCTCGGGCGAAAACTCGTTCTACGGCGAATTCCTCCTGAACGCGCAGGGAGAAGACGTCGTCGCGGGAACCCGGACGCCGATCGAAATCTCCGGGCTCGCCGACATTTATCCCAGGATCCACGCCCAGTTGTTGAAGGTCCGGAAGCGGCTCGAGCGCCACTACCACGACATGCAGGATTTCGAATTCACGATCGAGCGCGGGAAACTCTATATGCTGCAGACGCGCAACGGGAAGCGGACCGGCCTCGCGGCGTTGAGGATCGCGGTCGAGATGGTCGCCGAGAAGCTGATCAAACCGGCGGAGGCGCTCATCCGCGTCGAGCCGGAACAGTTGAACCAGCTCCTGCGGCCGGTGTTCGATTCCGAAGAAAAGACGAAGGCGGTCAGGGGCGGGCGCCTCCTCGCCAAAGGCCTGAACGCCGGCCCGGGCGCCGCCACGGGCAAAGTGGTCTTCAGCGCCTCGGATGCCGAGGAATGGAAGCAGAGGGGCGAAGCGGTCATTCTTGTCCGAATGGAGACTTCTCCGGAAGACATCAAGGGGATGGACGCCTCCGAAGGGATCCTCACCGCACGGGGAGGCATGACTTCCCATGCCGCGCTCGTGGCGCGACAGATGGGGAAGGTCTGCATCGCGGGATGCGGCGCGCTCGACCTCGATTATGTCAGCAAGACGATGCGGGTGAACGGATCGGTCATCCGGCAGGGCGATTTCCTCTCGATCGACGGGACGACGGGCGAGGTAATCAGCGGCCGCATCGAGACGAAGCCCTCGGACATCATCCGGGTTCTCGTGACGAAGGAACTGGCGGGGGACGACTCCCCCGTCTATGGGATGTTCCGCAAACTGATGGAGTGGTCCGATAAATTCCGGGTGCTGAAAGTACGAACCAACGCCGACCAGCCCGACCAGAGTGAAGTGGCGATCGCTTTCGGAGCGGAGGGGATCGGACTCTGCAGGACCGAGCACATGTTTTTCGGGGGCGACCGCATCGACGCCGTCCGGGAGATGATCCTGGCCGACGACCGCGCGGGAAGGCGCCGGGCGCTCGACAAGCTGCTTCCGATGCAGCGCGAGGATTTCGCCGGAATCTTCCGCGTGATGCAGGACCGTCCGGTGACGATCCGGACGCTCGACCCGCCGCTGCACGAGTTTCTTCCGCACGAGGAGAAGGAGATCCGGGAGCTTTCGCAGAAGATAGGGGTCCCCGCGGAGCGGATCGTTCAGAGAATCAGCCAGCTCAAGGAATTCAATCCGATGCTCGGGAACCGGGGATGCAGGCTCGGGATCGTCTTCCCCGAGATCACGGAGATGCAGGCCCGCGCGATCTTTGAAGCCGCATGCCAGGCGAAGCGGGAAGGAATAGACGTCCATCCCGAAGTGATGATCCCCCTCGTGGGCTTCGTCAGGGAGCTCGAGGAGCAGGAAAAGATTGTCCGCCGCGTCGCGGAAGAGGTGTTCCGGGAGAGGGGAGAGCGGGTTTCCTATCTCGTCGGCACGATGATCGAGCTTCCCCGCGCGGCGATCACGGCCGACGCGATCGCGGGAGTCGCGGAGTTCTTCTCGTTCGGCACGAACGACCTGACCCAGACCACGCTCGGGGTCTCCCGCGACGACGCGGGGAGCTTCCTCCCCCTCTACATCGATCACCGCATCATCGACACCGATCCGTTCCAGACGCTCGACCGGAAGGGAGTGGGGGTGCTCATGAAAATAGCCGTCGAGGGAGGGCGGTCCACCAGGGCCGACATCAAGATCGGCATCTGCGGCGAGCACGGGGGCGACCCGAAGTCGGTGGAGTTCTGTTCCCAGCTCGGCGTCAACTATGTCAGCTGTTCGCCCTATCGCGTTCCGATCGCCCGGCTTGCCGCGGCCCAGGCCGCGCTTCGCGCAACCAAAAAGTCTCAATAACACTGAAGGTGCTCCCCAATGAAGCTCTCTGATTTCAAGTATCCGCTCCCCCGGAACCTCATCGCCAAACATCCGGCAAAACCGAGGGATTCCTCGCGGCTGATGGTGTTGAATCGCGCTCTCGACAGCATCGACGAGAAACGGTTCACCGACGTCGCCGACTATTTCAAGAAAGGCGATTGCCTGGTGGTCAACCAGACGAAAGTCTTCCCCGCGCGGCTCTTCGGCAAGAAGGAGAAGACGAACGCGAAAATCGAGGTCTTCCTTCTCCGGGAACTCAACCCCGAGGAGAATATCTGGGACGTGATCGTCGATCCGGCGCGGAAGGTGCGCATCGGGAACAAGATCTATTTCGACGACGGGAAGATCTGGTGCGAGGTGATCGATAATACGACCTCCCGCGGCCGGACGGTGAGGTTCAATTACAAGAACGATCTCTTCAAGGTCATCGAACGGATCGGGATGACGCCGCTTCCGCATTACATCAAGCGGGAGCCGGAGGAATCCGACAAGGAGTATTACCAGACGGTCTATGCGAAGAACATCGGTTCGGTCGCGGCGCCCACCGCCGGCCTCCATTTTACGAAGCGGCTTCTCGCCCAGCTGGAGAAGAAGGGAGTGAAGGTCGCCCCCGTCACCCTGCACCTCGGACTCGGTTCGTTCCGCCCCGTCGAGGTGGAGGACCTCTCGAAGCACAAGATGGACTCCGAGTACTACGAGATCCCGCAGTTCACCGTGGACATCGTCAACCGGACGATCGACAGCCGGGGGAACGTGTTCGTGGCGGGGACGAGCACGACCAGGGCCATCGAATCGAGCGTGACGACGACCGGGCACCTGAAAGCGAACAAGGGCTGGACGGACAAGTTCATCTTTCCGCCGTACGACTTCAAGATCGTCGACCACCTGATTACGAACTTCCACATGCCGGAATCGACCCTGCTGATGCTCTCCTGCGCCTTCGCCGGCCGGGATTTCGTCATGCGGGCGTATAAGAAAGCGATCAAGGAGCGGTGGCGTTTCTACAGCTACGGCGACGCAATGCTCATCATCTGAGAGCCTGATCCGTGCTGCAAAACGGGAGAGTTGGCGTTGTGATTCCTGCGGCGGGGCGGGGGGTCCGTATGGGCCCCCGTGGTCCCAAGCAGTTTTTCGACCTTGACGGAAAGCCGATCGTCGCCTGGACCATCGAACATTTTCAGAATTGCCCGGAAGTCGACTCGATCGTCCTGGTTGTCGGAAAAGACCAGATCGGGGAGATGAGGAAAATTGTGACGCAGTACCGTTTTTCGAAGGTCCTTGCGGTCGCCGAAGGGGGCATACGGCGCCAGGATTCGGTCAGGAACGGGCTCCGGTTGCTCGAGGGTCTCAGCGTGGAGACCGTCATCGTGCACGACGCGGTCCGGCCGTTCATCGACGTCAAAATCGTTCAGGATGTCCTGGCCGCCCTGAGCCGCGCGGATGCCGCTCTGATCGCGATCCCCGTCACCGACACCATCAAGATCGCGGGTGCCGGAGGGTTGGTACAATCGACGCCCCCCCGGGACGAGCTCTGGATCGCGCAGACCCCCCAGGCCTTCAGGTATGCCGACCTCCGCGGCGCTTTTGAGCATTCCGATGCGGACGGGTTCACCGGTACCGACGAGGCGAGCCTGGTGGAACGGACAGGGAAGACGGTCGCAATCGTCCCGGGCGCCTACGAAAACATCAAGATTACGACCCCCGAGGATTATGAGCTCGCAAAGCTGATCGCAACGCGGAAGCGATCCTCAGCACACACATCTTGATTTAATGCTTAAATTTAGTATCTTAAATGGAGTTAAATAGCACACTTTAAAGGGTTTTTCATGCTGCCACTTGCAATCGTCGTTATTTTAAGCTATTTCGTCGGATCGATCCCCACGAGCATCATCGTCTCGAAGCTTTCGCGGGGGATAGACATTCGCAAGCATGGCAGCGGAAATGCCGGCGGAACAAACGTATTCCGGGTCCTCGGCCCCAAACTCGGGCTGCTCGTGATCGCCCTCGACATCCTGAAGGGGTATGTCGCGACGATGCTCGTGACGAAGCTGATGTACGGGCCGACTCCCTTCACAAACCGGACGCCGTTCGAAGATTTCACTGTCATTCAGATTATCGCCGGATGCGCCGCGATTCTCGGCCACGTCTGGACCGCCTTCGGCGGGTTCCGCGGCGGAAAAGGGATCGCCACCGCGGGCGGAGTCCTTCTCGGACTTGCCACAATTGAGTTGCTCGTCGCGATCGGCGTTTTTTCGCTCGTCTTTCTGATTTCGAGGTACGTCTCCCTCGGGTCCATCACGGCTGCGGTCGCGTTTCCTTTGACGATGCTCTTCCGCCACAACCTCTTTCACGCGGATTTACAGGGGTATCACACGCTGATCTTCTTCAGCGTCGGGATCTCCCTGTTGCTGATCTTCACGCACCGCTCGAACATCAAGCGCCTGCTGGCCGGCACTGAAAACCGGCTTACGCATGTTCCCCTCCTCAGAAAGAACAGGGACGGGAGCGGGCGTCGCCCGAACACGTAAACCTCGCCAAGAACCTCCGATGCGCATCACGGTGCTGGGTGCCGGCAGTTGGGGTACAACGCTCGCCGTCCTGCTCAGCTCCAATTCCCACCAGGTGATTCTCTGGGCGCATCGCGAGGACCATGCCCAGGCGATCATCGCGAGCCGGGAGAACCGCACGCTCCTTCCCGGCGTCAAAATCCCCGGCAATATCGAAATCACCAGCGACCTCGAACAATCGGTCTCGCACTGCGACCTGCTCGTCGCCGCCGTGCCGGTTCAATTCATCCGCCCGATCGGTGAGCGGCTCCGGAGCCACGATTTCACCTCCACGACGATCGTCAACGTCTCGAAAGGGATCGAGAACAGTTCCCTGATGACGATGTCCGGCGTGTTGCTGGACGTGCTGCCCACCGTCAGGCAGGAGAACATCGTCACCCTTTCCGGTCCGAGCTTCGCCGAAGAAGTGAGCAGGCAGGTCCCGACCGCGGTCGTTGCCGCCTCGACCGATCTGGGGGTTGCGAAGAAGGTGCAGCAGGCGTTCATGACCCCGTATTTCAGGGTCTATTCGAGCGACGACATCCGTGGCGTCGAACTGGCGGGGTCGATCAAGAACGTGATCGCGATCGGCGCGGGCATCGCCGACGGGGCCGGATTCGGGGACAACACGAAAGCCGCAATCATGACCCGCGCGACGGTGGAACTCTCGAGGCTCGGAACGGTGATGGGCGCCCAGCAAAGGACCTTCGCCGGGCTGTCCGGTATCGGCGATCTTATCGCAACCTGCATGAGCAAGCACAGCCGGAACCGGCACGTGGGAGAGGAGATCGGAAAGGGGAGGAAATTGCGCGCCGTGCTCGCGGACATGGTGATGGTCGCCGAGGGGGTGGCGACGACCCGGTCGGTCCACGATCTTTCCGTGAAATACAACGTGGAGTTGCCGATCAGCAACGAAGTCTTCGAGGTTCTCTTCGAAGACAAGGACCCCATCGCCGCGACCTCGGATCTGATGACACGGGATGCAAAGGGGGAGGGGTAAGACCCAATTGTCATCCTGAGCCCCGCCTTCGCGGGGTAAACTCCGCGAAGGATCCCCACGACCGTCAATAAAATCCGCGACCCTCAGGTCGCGGACCGCAGCCTAAAGGCTGCGGCTACCAAGCGAAACCGCCAGAGGCAACGGTAGCCACGACCTTCAGGTCGTGGGCTTTTAACCGCAGCCTAAAGGCTGCGGCTACCAAGCCCGAATCATCCTCGTTCCCACGCTCTGCGTGGGAATGCAAAGCGGCAAATGAAATGTCCGGAACAAGATACTTGAGGATTATTCTCCTTTTCATCCTTGCTCCCCTGGTCCTTCAAGCCCAGAATCGGGAGGGGCTCGAGGAGCGCATTAGGGGGTTCGCGGCCGAATTCGGCGGGCGAGTGGGAGTCTCCGCGGTAGACCTCGGGTCGGGTGAGCGCATCTCAGTGAATGCCGACTCGCTCTTTCCGACCGCGAGCGTGATCAAGCTGCCTGTTCTCGTGACACTCTTTTATCGTTTGGAGAAGGAGCCCACTCTGGGGGACAAGCCGGTCCTCCTTGCAGACAGCGTCAGGAAGCCGGGCTCGGGGATTCTGCAGTATGTGCATGGAGGGCAGAGCCTGAAACTGATCGATGTCGCAACGCTGATGATCATACTTAGCGACAACACTGCGACGAACTATGTCATCGACCAGTTCGGGAGGGAGCATGATGAGAAGCTCGAAGCGGTAAATTCTACAATGAGGGAACTGGGGCTGGCCCACACGAAATTGCTCAATAAGGTTTACTCGTTTCGCACGAAGAAAAAAACCGAGGAAGCGCGGCGCTTCGGATTGGGTGTCAGCTCTCCCGCCGACATGGTGAAACTGCTCGAGCTCATTGCCCGGGGAGAAATCGTCGACCGGAAGAGCTGCGATTCAATGGTGGCGATCCTGCGAAATCAGCAGGATATTCTCATGGCGGCCCGGCTCCTTCCGTTCCAGGATGACTCAACCCTCTGGATCGGTAACAAGACCGGATCCCTGGACGAGGTCAAGAACGATGTGGGAATCGTGGGATGCTCAAAGGGGCGTTACGCATATGCGATCTTTTGCTCGGACTCTAAGGACCCCGGCGAGCAGGTCGATAATCGCGCGACGCTCGCCGTGGCCAGGATCTCGCGGCTGCTCTACGACCACTTTCTAAAACGTTAGAGCGCGTTTGATACATTGTCAACCAAGCGGAGGATTTCCATGAATGCGATTATCAAGATCTCCCATAGTCTCGCTTGTCTGGCAATTCTCTTGCTTGGCACCTCATCTACCGCTCCCGCCGCAGGTTCCCGCAGCGGTACGGAGGTGAACATCATACTCCCCGAATCCTTTTCCAGATTCGGTTCCGGCTTCTGGGCCTCAGGTGGCGCGGGCGTAGCCGGGTTGGGAATGCCGGGAGCCCCGTTCGCGAATCCTGCTGCGCTGAATTATCCCAACCTTGAGCTCTACATCGAAGCAACGCAACGGTTGAATACCACCTGGCTGGCCGGCATCGACTACGACGGCCAGACGATTGTTCCGTCGTTCGCCTCGGCCGGTTTTTCAACCGGGGCGGCCAGTCTTGCCTTCGGCTACGCCAACCTGTTCGATCTCAATTTGTCTCTCAAGGTTCCAGAGGCGACCGAGAATTTTCCCGAAGGTACGGGGCGATTTTTCGAGGCCGGCCGAAGCGTCAAGGCCCATGCGTTGTTCAGTTCTGTCGGCTATACCGTCGACGAGAAGCTATCCCTGGGGTTGACCGCCGGCATCCATTATGTTCACATCCATGATTACATATTCAACGTGACCGCCGACGGCGGAGGGTTCGGGCTTCTCCTGGTCGGGGGCGGACTCTTCCGGATCTCCGACCGCTTCAGCGTCGGAAGCACTCTCCATTTCGAGTCTCCGACTACCTTTACGGGCTCGTACCAGGGTCCTTCCCTTCTGTCTGTGAACGACACTTCGAGGCCGGGGTTTACCGCCCTTCGGGAGACGTATGAATTCAAAGCCAGCTTTCCCTGGTCCGTCAATCTTGGTGCCGCATGGGCCGCCTCTCCCAGCGTGGACCTCCTCGCGAGCGTCGAGTACCAGCACTGGTCCCATCTCGCCGAGGGCTACAGCAATCTCTTTCAGTTCCATATCGGGGCGCAGATTGAATTGTCCGAGGCTGTGAATCTCCACGCGGGCTTCTTCACGCAGGCGGCTCCGCAGCAGATCGACGAAAATCCCCTTTCGGAAAACTTCCTGACCGCCGGATTCCGCTGGAGGATGTCGCCTGCCTTTGCGGTTTCGGCGAATGTGATCGACAGTCACCTGGCGAGCACCTCGCCGGACGTCCCGTTCTCGGGATTCCCCGATGCGCGTTTCAGGCAGTCCGCGATTTCCCTCGGTGTGACCTATACGATGCCCGGAAGCCACGAGGAATAATTCACGGGTCGTATCCTGCGTTGCTCTATAGCTCGTCATCCCGGCATGTTTCAGGTCGGGATCTTTATTCTTTGTCACACTCTCTTCCTCATCCATATCGTTAGGAATGTCGGCTCAGAGGGATCCTGATACTCCCATACAGTACCTCCCGAAAATAGGGCCGAAGCGCGCAGAGGCGCTTGCCGAGCTCGGCATCAAGACGGTCCGCGATCTCCTCTATTATCTGCCTTTCGGATACCTCGATCTTTCCGCCGTGGAAACGATCGGCAACCTCCGCGGCCTGATCGATTCAGGCCGGTGGATCACGGTGATCGGAACCGTGGCCACATCCAGCCTTCTCGGACGCCCGCCCCGCCAGCGGCTTGCGGTGGTGCTGGGGGATGAGACCGGCAAAGTGCAGCTCGTATTCTTCAGGGCCGTCCACTACTTCAAGAAGGCGTTCACCGAGGGTGAAACTCTCGCGGTGAGCGGGAGGGTGACGGGGTACCGGGGGAAACCGCAACTTGTCCACCCCTCGATCGACCGGATAGATCCTGCCGTGGGGGAGGGAGCCGGCGGTTTTCTGCATACAGGGGGGATCGTCCCGAAGTATCGCTCCTCGGGAGAGATGAAGGACGCGCGGCTCCATGTCAAGGGATTGCGGGAGATCATGAAGTCCGCGGTCGACGGCTACGTGGACGCGATCGGTGAGACGCTTCCGGCCGGGCTCGCGGAGAAACTCTCGTTGATTTCCATCCAGTCCGCCCTTCGCTCCATCCATTTCCCGGAGTCGAAGGAAACGCTCGAGCTCGCCCGGAGGCGCCTCAAATTCGACGAACTCTTCACCATGCAGCTGCTGCTCGCCCTCCGCCGGAGCCATGTGAAAGTGGGGACGGGGGGAATCATCTTCGAAACCCGGAGCAAGCTCGCGCGGAAGCTTGTCGATTCGCTCCCGTTCAGGCTGACCGTCGCGCAGACGCGCGTCATCAACGAGATCGCCGCCGACATGAGCTCCCCCAAGCCGATGAACCGCCTCCTGCAGGGGGACGTGGGGAGCGGAAAGACCATTGTGGCCCTCATCGCCATGCTGATCGCCGTCGAGAACGGGTACCAGGCGGCGTTCATGGCGCCCACCGAAATCCTCGCCGAGCAGCACTTCCTGAGCCTGAAGAGCTTTCTCAACGATCTTCCGGTGACCGCCCGGTTATTGATCGGCGGACAGAAGGCCCGGCTCCGTGAGGATGTCCTGGAGGATGTCCGGCGCGGATCGGCGCAAATTGTGATCGGCACGCACGCGCTGATTCAGGAGTCGGTGGAGTACGCCCGGCTCGGCCTGGCCGTCGTCGACGAGCAGCACAGGTTCGGGGTCGCCCAGAGAGTAGCCCTTGCGGGCAAGGGGAAGGCGGAGGGGGAGATCGCCCCCCGGCCCGACATCCTGGTCATGACCGCGACTCCCATCCCCAGGACCCTCTCCCTCACGGTCTATGGCGATCTGGACGTCTCCGTCATCGACGAAATACCCTCGAACCGCAAACCGGTACGCACCTTCGTCAAATTCGAATCCGAGCGGAATTCGGTCTATCGATTCATCGGCGAACATCTCGGGAAGGGGCGCCAGGCCTATATCATCTATCCCCTGATCGAGGAATCCGAGAAGCTCGACCTGAAGGCGGCGACGGAGAGCTATGAGACGCTCAAGACGACGGTCTTCAAGGAGCGGAGAGTCGGACTGATCCACGGCCGCATGACGACCGAGGAGAAGGATGCGGTGATGGGCGCCTTCAAGGAGGGGAAGTTGGACGTGCTGGTGTCGACCACGGTGATCGAGGTGGGCATCGATATCCCCAATGCCGTCGTCATGGTCATCGAGCATGCCGAGAGGTTCGGACTCTCCCAGCTCCACCAGCTGAGAGGCCGGGTCGGCAGAGGGGCCGAACAGTCTTTCTGTCTCCTCCTCGCGCCCGATTGGATGCGTTCCCCTCTTTCCAAGGCCTCGGCGACGGCGGACCTCTATGGCAACGAGGATGAGAAACAAAAAGCAATCCGGCGGCTGAGCACCATGCTCGAGACGCATGATGGCTTCAGAATCGCTGAAATCGACCTGGAAATGAGGGGTCCGGGAGATTTTTTCGGGACCCGCCAGAGCGGCTTGCCCGAACTTCAAATTGCAAACCTCGCAACGGACAAGGAACTTCTGTCGATCGCGCGGAGCGAAGCCTTCGATCTGATCGAGAGAGATCCGCATCTCCGTCTTGCGGAAGATCTCCCTCTCCGGGACTACCTCCTCACCCGCATGAAGGTCGCGTTGTCGATGATCGACGCCGGCTGAGATCGTTAGAACTTTCTAACGATGGTCGCGCGCATCTTCGCGCGAACTTTTTCCGGCGCGATGTCATGAAATTCATCTCCAGAATGCATTTTTCTCTTGACAAATCGTTTAAAATGTTTATATTACACATAAGAAATTGATTCAGTGCGTTGTAAGTTTGGATGTGATTCAAATTTTTGTTCAACTAGTCGAGAGGAATTCACGAGTCACTTGTTAGATCTTCCTGCTGAAATGAATCCGATGCGCGTCGCGCTCGTGTACAATCAGAAAAAGGAAGATGCAACACAACAGTCGTTGCCGGAGGACACCGCAGACCCTCCGAGTACTCAGCGAGGAGTTGCATCCAGCCTCGCGATTCGCTCTCACACCTCTCCTTCCACTCAACCTCTCAACGATCTTTACGCAGAATGGGACACGGCTGAAACAATCGAAGCCGTAGCTTCCGCGCTGTCGCAAATTCACCACGTCACGCTCATCGAGGCGGACGGAGAAGCGTACGAAAAGCTTTCTCTCAACCGGCCGGAGTTCGTGTTCAACATCGCCGAGGGGCTTCACGGCGTCTCGCGCGAGGCGCACATCCCCTCCGTGCTCGAGATGCTGCGGATCCCCTACACGGGATCGGATCCCCTCACGCTTGCAGTCTGCCTGGACAAGTCGCGCGCGAAGGAAATCCTCTCGTACTACCAGGTCCCGACCCCCCGTTTCTCAGTGATATCGGATCTCTCCGGGACCGAAGACGCGGGCGTCAGGTTTCCCGCGATCGTCAAGCCCCTTCATGAAGGCTCAAGCAAAGGCATTTTTGACGCTTCGCTGGTGCGCGACAAGGCGGAACTGACGCGCCAGGTGAAGATGCTCCTGGGGACCTACAGGGAAGCGGTGATCGTCGAGGAGTATCTCCCCGGGCGCGAATTCACCGTCGCGATGCTCGGAAACGGCGACCGGTTGAACGTCCTCCCGATTGTGGAAATCAAGTTCGATTCGCTCCCCGCCGGGGTGAACCGGATCTATTCCTACGAAGCGAAGTGGATCTGGGACCGGTCAGACGATCCTCTCGACATCTTTGAATGTCCTGCAAGGATTCCGACGCCCCTCAGCGATGAAATCGAGCGGATTTGCAGGAAGGCGTATAATGTCCTCCGTTGCCGGGATTGGTGCCGGATCGACGTCCGTCTCGACGACGCCGGACAGCCGCATATCCTCGAGCTGAACCCGCTCCCGGGCATACTCCCCAAACCCGAAGACAACTCCTGTTTCCCGAAGGCGGCGCGGGCCGCAGGGCTCGGTTACGATCGCCTCCTGCAGAGCGTCCTCGGTTTCGCGGCGCTGCGATATCAACACAACCCCTCACGTTAGGAGCACCCATGAAGAAAAAACTGACGGTCGCAATCGTGTACAATGAGCCGACGGTGTTGACCAAGTCGGGCCGGAAGTATATCTCCGAGGCCGGGATTCTTCAGGAGGGGGGCAAGCTGCTGGCCGGGACGGCGGACGTATTGACGGACCTTTCGGAAGTCGGAGTGCTCGAGGAGAAGGAAGATATCGCGCGCGCCCTGAACGCCCTCGGTTTCAAAACAAGCATCTTCAATGTGGACGGGGATATCCGGCGGTTTGTGAACTTTCTGCACGACGAGGACCCCGATGTCGTGTTCAACCTCTGCGAGAGCGTCGGCGATTCCTCCATCCATGAAATGCACGCGGTGGGCATCTACGAGCTGATGGGGGTCCCCTACACCGGCTCCGATCCGCTCACGCTCGGCACCGCGCTGAACAAGGTGAGGGTCAAGGAAATTCTCCTCTATAACGGCTTGCCCACGCCGCGTTTCCAGCTGTTCAAGACCTGGAGCCGCATGAGCGTGGACGAGCGGCTCGCCTATCCGCTGATCGTGAAACCCTCCCAGGAGGACGCGAGCCTCGGAATCGAGTCGGATTCGATCGTTTCGAGCCTTGCGGAGCTGCGGAAGAGGGTCCGCTATATAATAGAACAGTTCGACCAGCCCGCCCTCGTGGAAGAGTACATCGACGGCCGGGAACTGAACGTCGGCATCATGGGAAACCGCAAGCCGATCGTCTTTCCGATCTCCGAAATCGACATGTCGACGCTCCCGAAACAATACCACCGGATCATCAGTTACAACGCGAAATGGATGAAGGGGACGGAGGAGTACGAGCACACCAAAGGCCTCTGTCCGGCTCCGCTGCCGCCCGCGCTTGAGGCCACGATCAAGGAGATGGCGCTCCGCGCATACCAGCTCCTCGGCTGCAGGGACTATGCCCGCATCGACTTCCGGCTGAGCAAGGACGCCAAACCGTACATCCTCGAGGTGAACCCCAACCCCGACATCTCCGATGACGCGGGGTTCGCCAGGTCGGCGGCGGCGTACGGTTACAAGTTCGAAGAACTCGTCGGAAAGATCGTTGAATGCGCCCTGGAACGACTTCCCTGATCACCATACGGCCGGCGCGTGCGGAGGACAGGGATGTTATCGGTGACATGCTCGGGAAAACGGGCGCGTTCAGAGACGAAGAAATCGACGTCGCCCTCGAGCTGATCGATGCCTACCTTCACGACACTTCCCAGCAGGACTATGATATCTATACCGGCGTCGACTCCGACGGGACGGTCGCGGGCTATGTCTGCTTCGGGCCCGCTGCGCTCACCAACGGAACGTTCGACCTCTACTGGATCGCCGTCAACCCCGACAGCCACCGCGGCGGGGCTGGGACCCAGCTTCTCCGGCATGTGGAAGAGCTCGTTCAGTCGAGGGGGGCGCGGCTCCTCGTCGCCGAAACCTCTTCCCAGCCCTCGTACGAGAAGGCGCGGTCGTTCTACCGGAAGAACGGATACCGGGAGCTCGCCCGGATAACGGATTATTATACACCCGGGGACGATCTTGTCGTCTTCGGCAAATATTTCTCACAATCAGGAGCGTAACGACTTTATGGAACTGTGGCAGCAAATGCTTCGACAAAGCGTGGACAGCGGAAAGGATCTGGTCGAACGGTTCGGATTCGATAAGGACCTCGCGGACAAGCTCAACTCACTCTTTCATACGCGCATCAATCCTTACTATCTCAGCCTGATCCGCACCCCCGGGGATCCGATCTGGCTCCAGTGCGTCCCGGACGCCCGGGAGCTGATGGAAGACGGGTTTCCCGAAGACCCCCTGGCCGAGGATTCACACAGCCCGGTTCCCAGCATCGTGCACCGGTATCCCGACCGGGTGCTCTTCCTGACGACGAGCCAGTGCTCCATGTACTGCCGGTTCTGCACGCGGAAGCGAAAGGTCGGAGACGCCTCGAAGATCAACATGAAGTACATCCAGGACGGGATCGATTACATTGCGGGAAAGCCGGAGGTCCGCGACGTCATCCTCTCGGGCGGCGATCCCCTGATGCTGACCGATTTTCTCCTCGAAAGGGTTCTCAAGGGGCTGAGGGACATTCCTCACGTCGAAATCATACGGCTCGGGACCAAGATGCCCTGCGTGCTGCCGCAACGCATCACGCCGAAGCTCTGCAAGATGATACGCAAGTACCATCCGGTCTATGTCAACACGCACTTCAACCACCCGTGGGAATGCACGGTCGAGGCCAAGCGGGCCTGCGAGATGCTCGCAGACGCCGGCTGCCCGGTCGGCAACCAGGCGGTCCTGATGAAAGGCGTGAACGACGATCCGGACGTGATGCTGGAGCTCGTGCGTAAGCTTCTGGCGATGCGGGTCAGGCCCTACTATCTCTACCAGGCCGATCTGACCAAGGGAACGAATTATTTCCGCACCCCGGTGAGCAAGGGGCTGGAAATCATGGACAAACTCCGCGGTCATACCTCCGGCCTGGCGATTCCGAGCTACGTCATCGACGCGCCCGGAGGAGGAGGGAAGATTCCGATCCTTCCCCAGTATGTCATCGGAAGAGCCGGAAAGAATATCATCCTTCGGAACTACAAGTACGAAATCTTCACCTACCCCGATCTCGAAGAGGAACCAGCAGGCCATTTGCCGCCGATCGAGAAGGCCTTCAAGCGCAAGAACGGCAAAGGCAACGGAAACGGTAATGGCAACGGGAACGGCAAGACAGAACACGTTGAGGTGGGAACAAGATAGACGCAATCTAATATACCGTCATCCCGGCATGCTTTAGGCCGGGATCTTCATTCTTTCTCGCTCCCACGCTCGAATGATCACTCGCTCCCACGCTCCGCGTGGGAGCGTCCTATTTGGGCGCTCCGCGCCCCGCTCGCTCCCACACCCACCCGCTCGTCATCCCGGCATGCTTTAGGCCGGGATCTTTATTCTTTCCCGCTCCGCGCCCCCGTCGCGCGCGCCCCTCGTTGACATTCAATCCCGCGACCCTTATATTGCTTCGGTATCACGCATCCGCCTGACCGCTCCCCCGGGCGACCATCTGATCGAAATTCTTTGAATCCATGCGCATTCCCCCCGAAAAAATAGACGAGATCCGGGCTGCGACCGATATTGTCGATCTCATCGGCGCGTCGGTCAAGCTCAAGAAGCGCGGGAAGAACTATATCGGCCTCTGTCCGTTCCATTCCGAGAAAACTCCGTCCTTTAACGTCTCAGCCGACCGGCAAATGTACCATTGCTTCGGATGCGGAGTGGGCGGCACCGCGTTCACCTTCGTGATGGAGTTCGAAAAGGTCAGCTTCATCGAGGCGGTCCGGTCCCTCGCCGATCGAGCGGGCATCGCTCTCCCGACCTACTCCCCTGGCGGGGACGCCGCCTCCGACGAACACGAACAGTTGTATGAGGTCTGCCGGACGGCCGCGCTGTTCTTCCATTCCTCTCTCACCGCCGGCAGCGAAGGGAGGCTGGCGCTCGAGTACCTCCGCCACCGGGGTTTCACCGATGAGACGATCAAGGCGTTTCAGCTCGGCTTCGCGCCGAATTCGTGGGACGCATTCCTGAAGCATGCGTCCGAAAAGAAAATTTCGGTCCCCTTGCTCGAATCTGCGGGATTGATCCGCAAGCGCGCAGACGGGTCGGCGTACGATTATTTCCGGGGGCGGGCGATGTTCCCGATCTTTTCCACGACGGGCAGGATCGTGGGCTTCGGAGCCCGGAAACTCCTCGAAGACGACCCCCTCGGCAAGTATATCAATTCTCCCGAAACCCCCATCTATAATAAGAGCAGAATCCTCTACGGCCTGTTCCAGGCGCGCGAGGCGATCCGGGAGCAGGAGGATGCGATTCTCGTGGAGGGGTATGCGGATCTGATCAGCCTCTTCCAGGCGGGTGTGAAGAATGTCGTCGCGTCGAGCGGGACCGCGCTGACGGTCGAGCAGATATTGCTCCTCAGCCGCTACACGAAGAACGTCACGATCGTCTACGACGCGGATTCGGCCGGTTCGAAGGCCGCGCTCCGGGGGGTGGATCTGATACTCGAGCGCGACCTCGATGTCCGGGTCGCGGTACTACCCGAGGGGGAGGATCCCGATTCGTTTGTCCGGAAACAGGGCGCGGACGCGTTCCGCGAGCTGGCCGGAGAGTCGATCTCCTTTATCGATTTCATCGGGCGGATGGCCGAGCGCGAGGGGAAGCTGGCTTCGCCGGAAGGGCATGCGCAGACCGTTCGATCGATCGTCGAGACCATCTCCAGGATGCCCGACGAGCTGAAAAGGAATTTTTATGTGAAGCATGTGGCCGAGAAATACAAGCTCTATGAGTCGTCCCTCTACAGGGAGCTTGAAAAAATACTCGCCGGCAAGCGCCAGCCGGGAGTTGGGCAGACCGTTGTCAGAAAGGCGGTTCCTCCCCGGCCCGCGCCCGTCGAAGCGCCCCCGGCCCAGGCCGGAGAGATCCCCCCCGCCGAGCGTGATCTCATCAACGCGATACTGGACGGAGGAAGGCCGGTTGCGGATTATATCTTCGGCCAGATCCTTCTCGAGGAGTTTACACATCCTCACGCCAAGGCGATCGCCGCCTACCTGGTCCGGCGGATCGAAAACGGAGAGGTGATCGATCCGGCGACGCTGATGGATGACATCGAGGATTCGGGCCAGAGGAAGCTGCTCGCCTCCGCGGTTTTCGCCAAGTACCAGCTCAGCAAAAGATGGGATGTCTCACAGGTGGAACAGGCGGATCCCCTCAAGCTCGCCTCCGACGCCCTCAGAGGTATCCGCGAGCGGTCGCTCAAGAGGATGCTGGCGGAGAACCAGCGCTCGATTGAAGAGGCAAGCCGGCGCGGGGGAGACCTTCTCCCGTATCTCGAAGTCAGCAAGGACCTTCGGAACAAGATCAAGGAGCTGCAGGAAAAGGGGAACGCGAGAGAAATGCCCCACCACGAGGAAATGGAATAAAAAAGGGTGACCTGGAGGAAGTCACCCTTAGGGATGCAGATATGGTTCCATTGAGGAGGAGGTTATCCCCGCTTAAGAATACGAAAGTTCGAATACTCCTTCAAGCGAAACGTGTTCTGGATCACACCGCTGGTAGCCGCAGCCTTCAGGCTGCGTTCTGTTGTTACCGGATCAGCAGCATTTTCATCCGCGCGAAAGACTGCTCGGTCTTCAGCTCGTAGAAAAACACTCCGCTCGCCATTCGCGACGCATCCCAGCTCACGGTATAGGCTCCCGCCTCCTTGACTCCATCCAAAACCGTTGCCACTTCGCGCCCCAGCACGTCGTAGATCCTGAGCGAGACATGATCGGTCGCGGGAATTTGAAACGCGATGTCGGTCTGCGGATTGAACGGGTTAGGGTAGTTCTGCTCCAATGCGAATACACGGGGAATCTCCCGCTCCTCTTTTACCCCGAGAGGGGAACTCACAACGAAGGAGTTCTCCGGGGAGAAGGGCGATCCGCTGTAGGCGCCATCCACCGCCTGAACGCCCCAGTAGTAGGTGCCCTGGGGGAGATTTTTCAGCAACCGGCCGGTCTTTCTGAACGAATTGCCGTCAGTCGGAACGCGCCGATATCCCGTTCCGACGTTGGAAACGGGGGCAACCACATCGCTCAGCCCGGGCGCCGTGCCGATCCGGAGATTATAGGTGAGTTCCGCGCTCGGGGTTTGACCGTCCGACGCACGGCCCCAGCCCAACTGAACGGAATTCCCGTCGAGGAGAGGCTCCGATGGCTGAGGAGTCGCCGGCATGGTGTTGGGCTCCACATTATTATTGTGGTAGAGGATCGTGGTTTGCGCGAAGGGTCCGTTCCACGTCGCGCGTGGAATCGTCGCTCCCGAGACGAGAAGGTCTAGCCTGCCGTCGTTATCGTAATCGCCCCACGCGAGGGATCCGAACCAGGTGCCCACCAGGTTGGCGCCGATGTCGACGAAGGTGCCGTTGTCGTTGCGATAGATCTTCGTGCGCGGATTGCTTCCCGCGTAGAACTCATCAGCACCCGATATCGCGATGTCGAGATCGCCGTCGTTGTCATAATCGGCTATCGCGACTGCGCTTACCATGAACCCCTCGATCGGGACGTTGAGATCGGTGAAGACATCATTGCCGTCGTTCCGGTAGATCCTGGCGGTCGGGACGTCTCCCGGCATGCCGCCGGAGAGCACGATATCCAGATCGCCGTCGTTGTCAATGTCGACCCATTGCGTCGCGCCGGAGTTGACCTCTGCAAGTGTAGCGCCGATATCGACAAATGTCCCGTTATCATTACGGTAAATCTTGCTGAACGCACCGTTGCCGTAGCCGGTCATCAGGAGATCAAGGTCGCCGTCGTTGTCATAGTCTCCCCAGGATGCCGTGGTAGACCAGGACCCTCTGAGTCCCGCCTGAGCGTCGGTGAACGTGCCGTCGTCGTTGCGATAGAGGATCGCATAAAACGTGTTGCCCGCGTCGGGCGAGCCGGTGACGAGAAGATCGAGGTCCCCGTCGTTGTCATAGTCCACCCAGGTGACCGCTCCGCCGGATAGCCCCATCAGCGGAGCTTCGATATCGACGAATCTTCCGTTGTCGTTATGGAAAATCTTCGACACATTCACAAGACTCGACGTATCGAGCCTTCCTGCGATCGCGAGGTCGAAGTTACCGTCCTTGTCGAGGTCGCCCCACGAAATCGATTGATGTTCGGCCCCGATGGCCGGAAGGTCCGTCTGAACTTCCGTGAAGACCCCTCCTCCGTCGTTGGAGTAGATCTTGAATACGTTCCCCTCCACGGAGTAGCCCGACACAATCACATCGAGATCCCCGTCATTGTCGTAATCGAACCATGATCCCCCTCCGCCGACGAGGCCGGGGAACGGTGTCTGCACGGCGGTAAAGGTGACGCTGTCCTCGAGACCGCTTGCCGAAAAGGGAGCCTTTGATTTGACGGAGGTCGCCCGCAGGGGGAGCTTCGAGATGGCTTGAAGATCCCGCGCCTGGAGGGGAGGCCAGGGATACTTTTTCCCCGGCTCAGGGAGCCTGGTCACAGAGATCCGCGGGGCCTGACCGAATGAAAGGCACACAAGAAGGAACAGCGACACGATGGGGGTGAATCTGCGAAACCCGGTTCGAGCGTTCATACATTCCTCAGGCAGGTTATACCGACGATCATGGTTTGTTCAGAGGGTGGTTATCCGGGAGCGTCGATGAATAGCGCACTCCCGGTACGAAAAGTACACATCCACCGTTCTATTGTCAATACGTAGTTTCCCGCCCCATGATTGCAATTCAGGCTATTTTGTGGTATATTTTAGCAGAGATCCCGCCAAAACGAGCGGGATTATTTTTGCAGTCTCCCAATCCGTCAATTAATGGACCACATCCGCAACTTCTGCATCATCGCCCACATCGACCACGGCAAGTCCACGATCGCGGACCGGCTCCTGGAGCGCACGGGGACCGTCACGGAGCGGGAAATGAAGACGAACCAGGTCCTCGACGACATGGAGCTGGAGCAGGAACGCGGGATCACGATCAAGCTCCACGCCATCCAGATGAAGTACCTCGCGCAGGATGCGAAAACCTACACGCTGAATCTCATAGATACCCCCGGCCACGTCGATTTTTCGTATGAAGTCTCCCGCTCGCTGATGGCGTGCGAGGGCGCGATCCTCGTGGTGGACGCGTCCCAGGGCGTCGAAGCCCAGACCATCAGCAACCTCTATCTGGCCATCGACGCCGGGCTGGAGATCATCCCGGTCATCAACAAGATCGATCTCCCGAGCGCGATGGTCGATCAGGTGAAGCGCCAGATCATGGATCTGCTCGGCTGCGCTGAAAGCGACATCATCCTGGCGAGCGCCAAGATGAAAACGGGCGTCGACGAGATCCTGGAATCGGTCGTCCGGCTCATTCCCCCTCCGAAGGGGGATCCCGATGCGCCCCTTCGCGCGCTGATTTTCGATTCGATTTTCGACGGATACCGGGGATCGATCGTCTACATCCGCGTGTTCGACGGGACGCTTCGGGAAAAGGACAAGATCCGCTTTTTCGTGACCGACAAGGAGTTCGACGCGGAGGAGGTCGGCATCCTGGAGATGCACCGCATCAAGACGAAAGAGCTTTCCGCCGGCGACGTGGGATATCTCATCCCCGGCGCGAAGGACGTGCACGATACGAAGGTCGGCGACACGGTGACGAACGCCCTGTCGCCCGCATCGGGCCCGCTCCCCGGCTACAAGGAAGTGAAACCGATGGTGTTCGCGGGCCTCTACCCGGTGAACGCGGATAATTTCGCCGAGCTGCGCGAGTCGCTCGAAAAGCTCCGCATGAACGACGCGTCCCTGGTGTTTGAGCCCGAGTCCTCGGTCGCGCTCGGCTTCGGGTTCCGGGCGGGGTTCCTCGGCCTGCTTCACATGGAAATCATCCAGGAGCGGCTCGAGCGCGAATACGAGCAGGAGCTCATCACGACCGTGCCCAACGTGGAATACCGCGTCGTGAAGATCGACAAGAGCGTGGTCCTCGTCGACAACCCGGCCCTGATGCCGGCGCTCGGGGACATCGACCACGTGGAGGAGCCGTACATCCGCGCGCAGATCATCACGCCGTCGGAATACATCGGGAACATCATGAAGCTCTGCACGGAACGGCGCGGCATCTATAAGAATACGACCTACATCGATCCCTCGCGCGCCGACCTCCGTTACGAGCTGCCGCTGTCCGAAATCATATTCGATTTCTACGACAAGCTCAAGTCGACCTCCCGCGGATACGCCTCCCTCGATTACGATTTTCTCGAATACCGGGAGTCCGACCTCGTCAAGCTCGATATCCTCCTGAACGGCGAATCGGTGGACGCGCTCTCCACGATCGTGCACCGTGACAAGGCGTACGAGTGGGGGAAAAAGCTCTGCGCCCGCCTCCGGAAGCTCATCCCCCGCCAGATGTTCGAAGTCGTCGTGCAGGCGGCGATCGGGAGCAAGGTGATCGCCCGCGATTCCATTTCCGCCTTGCGGAAGAACGTGATCGCAAAGTGTTACGGTGGCGACATCTCGCGCAAGCGGAAGCTGCTCGAGAAGCAAAAGGAGGGGAAAAAGCGCATGAAGCAGGTCGGGCGCGTCGAGATTCCCCAGGAGGCGTTTCTCGCGGTCCTCGCGATGGAAGATTAGGCCGGACCGATCCGGAGAATGAACTGAAGCATTTTCTTCAACCATCAATGAGAGATCATGGCGAACAAAGGTGAACAGGCCGCCGGGCCGGCGGATCAGCGCAACGGGCCCTCGGCGGTAAGCGCTTTTTTCAAGGAGATGGGGATCATCTTCGGAGCCTTCCTTCTCCTCAACAGCTTCGTCCTCGCGTCGTTCGAGGTCCCGACCGGGTCGATGGAGAACGAGATCATGACCGGCGACTTCCTCCTCGTGAACAAGTTCGTTTTCGGAGGAACCACGCCAAGGACAATTCCGTTTACTAATACGAAGATCCCCGCGTTCAAGCTCCCCTCGCTCTGGACTGTCGAAAAGGGGGACGTGATCGTCTTTATTTTCCCCGGAAACCGCGACGAGGTGGAGCCGGCGGAATTCGCCTACTATCTGAAGCGGTGCATGGCGACCGCAGGGGATACGCTCCAGGTCATCAACCGGGTTGTCTACATCAACGGCCGGCCGGCGCCGGTTCCGCGCAACGTGAAATTCAATTCGACCGTCGTCAAGCCGCAGGGCCTCGCGGACGAGCACATCTTCCCGAAGGGAATGCCCTTCAACGAGGACAACTACGGGCCGGTCGTCATCCCCAAAAAGGGCGACAAGATCAGCCTCACCCGGGAGAGTTTCGAGAGGTGGAGGATCTTCATCCGCCGCGAAGGGCACACCGCGAAGATGACGGAAGGGAAGGCGTATGTTGACGGCGTTGAAAAAGAGACCTACACGGTGGAGAGGGATTACCTTTTCGGGATGGGTGATAACCGGGATAATAGTCTGGACAGCCGATTCTGGGGATTCATACCGGTCGAATCGGTCGTGGGAACTCCGTTGATCGTCTACTGGTCGTGGGATCCGGAATCTTCGATTTTCCAGATATCCGACAAGTTCGCCAGCGTTCGCTGGGGCAGGTTCGGAACGCTCGTAAAATAGGCAGATGAGATCCATTCGACATACTCTGGAACAGGCCGGCACGTTGGCCCGTAAACGGATCACCGGCTACGCAGGCGTCCTGCTTGTCGCGATCCTGGCCGCGTTCCTCCTGAAAACATTCGTTGTCGGAGCGATCCGCGTTCCGTCCGGGTCGATGGAAAACGCGCTCCTCCCCGGGGATTGTGTGCTGATCAACAAACTCGTTTACGGCCCCAGGACTCCGGAGAAGCTTCCCTTCTCCGAGGCGAAGTTTCCGGAACTCCGTATTCCAGGCCTGAGAAAAATTGCCCGCGGCGACGTGATTGTCTTCAGTTTCCCGGGGGATGCCGACGGCTCCGCTCCGGACGAGCCCGTCTACTTCGTCAAGAGGTGCGTCGCGCTGGGCGGCGACAAAATCGAAATCCGTGACGGAACGTGTTACGTGAACGAAGAGGCGCTCCGGGAGCCGGTGAGTGGAAATGCCGGACAGGGCGCCACGGCAGGCCGGTTTCCGCCGGCGATCGTTCCGGCGCGGGGAGATTCGGTTACGCTTACTTCCGCCAATTTTTCCCTCTGGGAAAATCTGATCCGGCGGGAGGGGCATGACATTCGGTGTGGCGAGCGTTCCGGCGTCACCATCGACGGGATACCTGCGAATAAGTACGGGTTCGAGAAGAACTACCTGTTCGTCCTCGGAGACAACAGGGACCGGAGCTACGACAGCCGGGCATGGGGATTCCTGCCGGAGGAGAACGTCATCGGGGAGGCCATGATGGTCTACTGGTCTTCGCCCGGGGATGGCCCCGGATCGGGGGGAACGGACGCCCCCGGATCGGTCCGCTGGGACAGGATCGGGATGTTTGTCCGATAAATCTATGACAGCCCTCTCTTTTTACTTTTGAGCATTTCTTGCCGGGTATCTACTTCCATATTCCCTTCTGCGAACACAAGTGCATCTACTGTGATTTCTACTCGATCGAAACGCTCGATCCGGTCGATGAATTCCTCGCCGCGCTCAGGCGCGAGATAAAAGAACATCCTTCCTCCGGATCGCCGGAGGAGTTTACCACGATCTTTTTCGGCGGCGGCACCCCGTCATTGCTCGAACCCCGCGTGATCGGCGAGCTGATCGGGCTCGTGACGAAGACGTTCCGGATCGCAGCGGGCGCGGAAGTCACGCTCGAAGCCAATCCGGGGACGGTCGATCTGAACAAACTGAAGGGGTACCGGGACGCCGGCGTCAACCGGCTCAGCTTCGGAATCCAGTCGTTTCATGAGGATGATCTCAGGTTCCTCACCCGCATCCACAGCTCCGGACAGGCGATCCAGGGTGTTCGGATGGCGCGCGAGGCGGGCTTCGGGAACGTGAGCCTCGACCTCATCTTCGCTTTGCCCGGTCAGACGATGAGCCGGTGGGAACAGAACCTGCGCCAGGCGGTGGAGCTCGAGCCGGGCCACATCTCCGCCTACAGCCTGATCGTAGAACCGAAGACGCCCCTCTTCGAAATGGTGAAAACCCGTCAGGTATCGACGCTGCCGGTCGAAACCGAAGCCGAACAGTACGAGTTCACCATGCAGTTCCTTCACGCCGCGGGATACGAACACTACGAGGTGTCGAACTACGCCAGGCCGGGCTTTCAATCGAAGCACAACAGCGGATACTGGAACCACTCGAACTATATCGGGTTCGGGCCTTCGGCGCATTCGTTCAGCGGGAACCGCCGGTGGTGGAACACCAGGAGCGTCCGGGCCTACTGCGATGCGCTCGCATCGGGAAAATCCCCTGTCGCCGGCTCGGAGACCCTCACGAAGACGCAACTGCTGGATGAAGCCGTCATGCTCGGCCTTCGCGGGGAGGGACTCGATCTCGCCGCGCTTCGCGCCCGGTATGGAGTCAACCTCCACGAACGCAAGTCTCTCGAACTACAGGACTGTATCACCGGAGGCCTCGCGATCCTCGATGGTGAAACGCTTCGCCTCACCGATAAGGGGTACCTTCTCTGCGACGAAATCTGCGAACTCCTCCTCGCCCGCGTCGATCCGGACGCCGATTCCTTGCGATTGCTTCAGAATTCCTCTATATTGACGGCGAACGCCGCCGGTTGAGCGGGTGTTGGAGTGTTTTTTGAGTACTTGAATGAGGATTGAATGTCGGATAAAGTGATAAACCGCGCAGTTGCGCTCGGAGTATTTCTCGTCACGGCGGTGGTCTACCTGAAGACCCTCTCCACCACGGTCGTGTTCTGGGATGTGGGCGAATTTTGCGCGGCCGCGAGGCTGCTCGAAGTGCCGCACCCGCCCGGCGCCCCCCTCTTTGTTTTCATCGCACGCATCGCCTCGCTCATCCCGTACCGCGACGATATCGCTGCCCGCATGCACGCCGTTTCCGCGATCGGAAGCGCGCTCGGCATCATGTTCCTCTACCTGGTTGCCGTGAGATTCATCGAGATGTTCCGCGGTGCGACGCAGAGCCTCACCGACAGGATCGTCGTCTACGGCGCTTCCGCCATCGGCGCCTTCGCGCTTGCCTTCTCGACGACCTACTGGGATAATTCGATCGAGGCGGAGGTGTACGGGATGGGAATGTTCTTCGTTTCCTTCTGCCTCTGGCTGGCGCTCCGGTGGTGGGATCATGCCGACGAGCCGCACAATGAGAAATACCTCCTCATGATCGCCTACATGCTCGGCCTCTCGACCGGCATCCACATCCTGGCGCTGCTCGCCACGATCCCGATCCTGATGATGGTCTATTTCCGCAAATATGAATACAGCCGCAAGGGCTTTTTCCAGTTCGGGCTCGCCGCAATCGCGATTTTCTTCGTGATCTACCCAGGGATCGTCCAGTTCCTTCCCGGGCTGCTCGACGGCGACTTTAAGGGGACGCAGAGCGAATTCTTTCCGTTCATCCCGCCGCTCTGCGTGGCCGCGGCGGCGTACGGAGCGTACCGGTCGTACAAGACGCACCATAAGATGGTCCATATCGGTTGTCTCTCGTTTCTCCTGATCGTGGTCGGATACACGACCTACACCCAGGTCATCATCCGGTCGAACGTCGACAACCTTCCGATGAAGGAGAACAACCCGAACAACCTCTCGCGGCTGACGAGCTATCTCACGCGCGAGCAGTACGGCGATACGCCTCTCCTGAAGGGCCAGAGCTGGGACAACGAGACGCAGACGTACGTGGAGAAGGTCTTCCCGCGGCGGTATTCGCAGGAAGCGATGCACGAGCCGACGCGCGTGAATTACACGAGCGACGGAGACTTTCTCTGGCGCTATCAGATCAACCACATGTTCGTCCGCTACGTGCTCTGGAATTTCGTGGGGACCGAAGGGGACTGGCAGGACGCCGGTGTCAGCTGGAAGGAGTCGTTCGGGATCCCGCTCTTTGCCGCCTTGCTCGGGCTCTGGTTCCATTTCCGGAAGGATTGGAAGATGGCCTCGGTGCTGATGGCGATGTTCATCATCATGGGTATCGTGCTCGACCTCTATCAGAACCAGCAGGATCCCCAGCCGCGCGAGCGCGACTATTTTTATGTCGGCGCCTATTACGTGTTCTGCGTCTGGATCGCGATCGGAATCGTCGGCCTCTTCGACGCGTTCCGCAAAGGGTTGCAGCCGAAACTCGTGCAGTGGGCGGCCGTCGCTCTGGTGGCGGTCTTCGCATTGACGGTGCCGGTCAGCCTCGCCCGCAGCAACTGGCGCGAGCACGACCGGAGCCAGAATTACATCGCCTGGGACTATTCGTACAACCTGCTGCAGAGCTGCCCCCAGGACGCGATCCTCTTCACGAACGGGGACAACGACACGTTTCCTCTCTGGTACCTCCAGGATGTCGAGGGCGTCCGCCGGGACGTCCGCACCGTGAATCTGAGCCTCGTAAACACGCAGTGGTACATCCACCTGTTAAAAAATGACACGCCGTTCGGCGGTAAGAAGGTGGCGCTCTCGCTCACCGACGACCAGATCGAAAGGATCGGACCCGTCCGGTGGACTCCGCGAAAAGTGGACGTCCCCGTGCCGAAGCGCGTGGCCGAGCGGTTCGGATCGTCCGATTCGACGGTGTTGAACCAGGGCAAGATTTCCTGGACCATGAACGGCCAGCCCTACCAGCAGGACATCCGGTATCTCCGCGTGCAGGATATCATGGTGCGCGACATCATCCAGTCCAACCACTGGGAACGCCCGATTCACTTCGCCGTCACCTGCGCGCCCGATTCGAAAATCGGGCTTGATCCCTACCTCTGGATGGAAGGACTGACGCTCGAGCTGAGGCCGATGAGCTTCGCCACGCAGGAAGGCGGGAACGACATGAAAATGATGGAGGCGAATTTTCTCGCGAGGGATGTGAAGGCCTCCAAGACCGAGCAGCACGGATACCTGTACAGGAACCTGAACAACCCCGACGTCTACTACGACGAGAACGTCCAGCGCATGGTGATGAACTACCGGGCGGGGTTCATGCGGATTAGCGATTATTACAACCGCACAGCCAATGACAAGCGGAAAGCCCGGGACGTCATGGCCCGCATGGAAGACGTGGTCCCGATCAGCGTGATTCCGATGCAGGACTGGCGCTACACCTTCTATGTCGCCCGCCTGTTCAACGACCTGGGCGAGAAGGACCGTTTCGACGCCTACGCGAAGAACGTCGAGGCGAAGTGCGAGGAGCTCATCGCCTCCGGGCAGTACGACCAGTCGGACGGATCGAGCAACCCGTATCTCATCCTTTCGGAGCTCTACGGGATGCGCAAGGAGTATCCGAAGGCGATCGACATGCTGAACAACCTGGCCGTGCAGTACCCCGATCAGACGGGATGGATCAAGAACCAGATCAACATGTACGACAAGCTGCAGAAGGGTGGCGCCGCTCCCGACTCGACCCGACCGCAATAATCCGCCCGGGGCCCGTCGAACACCTGCCTTTCTTCGACATCCTCGACCCGGGAACTTGAAGCCGCTCCGCGTGAGGCCTCACGCCGCCGCCTAGCGTTTCCCCATGAAGATCCTGATCTTTAACTGGCAGGACATCAGGAACCCCCTCGCGGGCGGCGCCGAAGTCCACCTCCATGAAATATTTTCGCGTGTGGCCGGGATGGGCCACGAGGTGACCCTGTTCTGTTCTTCGTTCGAAGGAGCCCCAAAGGAGGAGACCATCGGCGGGATCAGGGTCGTGCGGGAAGGCGGCCGTTACCTCTTCAATTTTCTCGTTCCGCTCCGGTACCGGCAACGGTTCCGGCGCGAGGGATACGATGTGGTCATTGACGACCTGAACAAGATCCCGTTCCTCACCCCGCTCTATGTCCGCGAGCCGCTCGCCCTCATCGTTCACCATCTGTTCGACACCGTGATCTTCCGCGAAGCGATTTTTCCGCTTGCCCTCTATGTCTACCTCGCGGAACGGGCGGGGGTCGCGCTCTACAGGCGCAGCCGCATTCCCGTCTTTGCGGTCTCGCCGAGCACGAAGGAGGTGCTGCTGAACCGGGGGTTCGGCGCGTCGGGCCTCGAGATCGTTCCCAATTGCGTCGATCACGGGCGCTTTCGCCCCACCGGAGTGCAGAGGAGCGGGACCCCGCTCATCGGCTACATGGGGCGGTTGAAAAAGTACAAATCGGTCGATCATCTCCTCCGCGCGTTCGCGATTCTGCTCCGGGGCATGCCCGATGCGAAGCTGGTCGTCATCGGCGAGGGAGACGATCGGAGCGATCTCGAGCGAAGCGCGAGGCAGCTCGGCATGGAGGCGTCGGTCCGGTTCACCGGTTTTGTGAGCGAAGAGGAGAAGGTGCGGCTTCTGCAGGAGGTCTGGTTTCTGGTGAATCCGTCCTCGGTGGAGGGATGGGGCCTCACGGTGATCGAAGCGAATGCCTGCGGGACTCCCGTCATCGCCAGCGACGTTCCGGGCCTCCGGGACGCCGTCAAGGACGGAGAAACCGGTATCCTCTATCCGTACGGAAATATCGAGGTGCTCGCGGAACAGATGATCCACCTCGCCGGAGATTCCCGGCTGAGGAACGCTCTCGCGAAGGGGGCGCAGGACTGGGCGGGAACGTTCGACTGGCAACGTGTCGCGGAGCAGACGGTTGCGCTCCTCCTCCGGCAAGCCCGCAGGGAGAACTGACCGGTGGCAGACCGCCAGAACCTGACAGTCCTTTTTATCTCGGCGTTCCACACTCCGTTCATCCAGGACGATATCGATCTCCTCGAACGGCATTTCACCGTCCGGAAGAAGATCGGGCACGGGCTCGGAGCCGCGCTGAGCATCGCGGTGGGAGCGTTCGGAAGCGACGTTGTTTTTTGCTGGTTCGCTTCGGTCTATGCGTTCATCGGCGTGGCCTTCGGGAAGTTGTTCGGGATGAAATCGGTCGTCGTCGTCGGGGGCGTGGATGTCGCCGGAGACGAGGAGTTGAAGTACGGCCTCTGGTTGAGTCCATGGAGGGGGCGGCTCGTCCGGTTTGCGCTTCGCGGCGCATCCCGCGTCCTGGTCGTCGACCCGAGCCTGAAGGACGACGCGATCCGGCTTGCCGCCTATGACGGCGGGAACATCCGGTACCTTCCGACGGGCTACAATCCGATGGCGTGGAAACCGGCGGGTGAGAAGGAGCCGGAGGTTTTGACCGTGGCGGTCGTGAACGAGCGGAGCCGCCTGAAGGTAAAGGGGATCGATTCGCTGGTGGAGGCCGCCCGCCGGCTGCCCGGAATGACGTTCACCGTGATCGGAGTCGACGAGCGCTTCTGGCGGACACTCCAGCCTCCCCTCAACATGCGCTTTCTCCCGATCATGGCGAGGTCCGAGCTTCTCCCGTACTATCAGCGCTCGAAGGTCTACTGCCAGCCCTCCTTGAGGGAGGGGTTGCCGAACACCCTTTGCGAGGCGATGCTCTGCGGCTGCCTGCCGGTCGGCTCGGACACCGGCGGGATCAGGACCGCCGTGGGAGAGACCGGAATCCTTGTTCCGCCGGGGGAGATCGAATCGCTTGTCGAAGCGCTGCAGAAGGCGATCGGCGCCGCAAGCGATGCGGGCCTCCGGGCGCGGGCGCGGATCGTGGCGATGTTTCCGCGGGAAAAGCGGGACGCCGAATTGCTCACGTTGCTCGATTCGTTCGCGCAATGAAGCAGCACACCGGAAACGCTCTCTCGATCGTCCTGAGCGACATCGGTCGCAGGGGTTTCGGTTTCCTGACATTTGCGTACCTCGCGCGGAAGCTCGGTCCCTCGGACTTCGGCGCGATCAACGTGGGGTTCACCGTCCTTTCGTACGCCGCCATGACGGCCGCGGGGGGCCTCACCGTGTTCGGCACGCGGGCTGTCGCGCGGGGCGAAGGCGCGGCGCTTGCCGGCCCCGTGGCCGGAGCGCGGCTCCTGAACTCGCTCGCCCTCCTTGCAATCGTCGGCTGCATCATGTTCGCTGTCCCGAACGCCGCGACCGCCGCATTGATTCTTCTCTTTTGCCTCTCGCTGATTCCCAATGCGCTGAATCTCGACTGGTATTTCCAGGGGAAGGAGGAGATGGCCTCCATCGGAGCCGCCCGCACCCTGTCGGCCGCCACCTATTTCATCCTCGTGGTGGCGCTCGTCCGGACGCCCGCCGACCTTTTGCTGGTGGCGGTCGCGGCGGTGCTGGGAGACTCGGCCGCGGCGGCCTACCTTGGGGTGAGTTTCCGGAGGCGATTTCCGGCCGAGCCGGCAAGGCCCGCCTTCTCCGGGTGGAAAACCCTCGTGTTGAAGTCCTTTCCGCTCGGATTGGGCTCCCTTCTGGCTCACCTGAGCGTGAATCTCCCTCCGCTTGTTCTCGGCATCCTGATGACGAACGCCGACGCGGGGATCTACAGCGCCGCGGGGAAGCTTGTGACATTCCTTCTCGTGGTCGATCGCGTCGTTTCCACGCTCCTCCTCCCGGCCTCGGCCCGGTCGTTCGGCCAATCTCCGGAGGCGCTCTCGCGGATACTGAACCGTTCCCTCAAGTGGATGATCCTCATCGCGCTCCCGCTCTGCGCGGGGGGATCGTTGCTCGCCAGCCGGATTATCGGGCTTATTTTCGGCGACCGGTTCATCGCCTCGGGGGGAGTGTTCAGCGTTCTCGTCTGGTTCTTTCTCGCCACCCTTCTTCATACCGTTTACACGACGGGATTGATCGCCTCCGGGCAGGAAAAGCTGTACGGCAGGATCATGATGATCAGCGCCGGGATCTACCTTCTTCTGACGGTCGGGCTTACGTTCCTCTACGGGCCGGTTGGTTCGGCAGCCGCGGTCGTTTGCTCCGAGGCCATCGCGGTCGTCATCATGGCGAGGCGGCTCGCGCCGTTCGTGCGCGTCGGGTTTCCTCCATCGGCGGCAAAGGCGCTCATCGCCACTGCGGGGATGGCCCTGGTCCTCGTTCTGCTTCCATCCGTCTCTCTCTGGCTTTTGATCGCTTCGGCGGCGGCGGCCTACGCGGCGCTCCTTGTCGCCACCGGAGCGATCCGGCGCGACGATCTTGCGGAATTGCGGGGGTCGGTCTGATGCGGATCCATGTCGGCATTCTCGGCGCAGATCCCGGCTGGCGGATACTTCTCAGGCAGGAGGGAATACCTCATTCTCCGCTTACCGGCAGCGCTTCAGCCGCCGAAATCAGCGCCATGGCCGTTTCGGGCGGGATTGGACCGGAGGATCTTGAAATCGTCCGGTCGTTTCTTGCAGGGGGAGGCGCGGTGCTCTGTCCGGGAAGCGTGTTTGGCCCGCTCTCCGGGGGCAGGACGAAGAGGTCCTTCATCCGGCATCTGCTCGGGGACGAGAGCGGCAGGGTTTTTAACCCCGAGCTGACCGACCTTTTTACGGAAGGCGAGATTCCGGTGAACGCCAACTCCCTGCCCGGATCCGGAGCGCCCTCCGGCTACGTCGGGGAATTCGGAGGAGGGCACCTTGTGGTCCTTCCGTTCGATCCGGCCGCTCTTGCGAATGACCGGAGGGTGGCGACCAAATCGTTTTATGCGGTGAACCGGCGCCTCCCGTTCGAGCGGGTGTCGCTCGTCTCAAAAGGGGGGCTTCTGAGGATCGTCTCCAGGGCTCTGACGATCCTCCACCACCGGCGTGGTTTACCCTACGTTCATCGGTGGTATTATCCCTCCGATCGGCAATCTCTGTTCGCCTTCCGGATCGACACCGATTATGCGGCCCGGCCGGAAGTCGAAGCCCTCCGAGACCTTGCCCGCGGCTCGAAGATCCCTCTCACCTGGTTCGTCGACGTGGGGAGTCAAAAGGAATTCCTTTCGTTGTTCGGTGAAATGGCCGGAGACGAGAATGGAGACGAGGTGGGGGTCCATTGTTTTCACCACCGCACCTATTCCGAACCCGCGGCCCACGCAGAGAATATTCGGAAGGCCGTCCGGGCATTTGAATCGGCGGGTTTGCGCGCCCGGAGCTACGCGGCGCCCTATGGCCTCTGGAGCGAGCGCCTGGCAGAAGCGGTCGAACAATTCAAGTTTGTCTACTCTTCGGAATTTTCGTACGATTATGACGATCTCCCGTCGGTTCCTCACCTCCCGGCGGGGTTCATTTCCACATTGCAGGTCCCGGTTCATCCGATCAGCATCGGAAGCCTTCGGCGCCAGGGGTTCCGCGAAGAGGAGATGACGGCATACTATCGCGCTCTCATCGATCGCAAGATTCAGGCACGGGAGCCGGTCTTCCTCTATCATCATCCGAAGAACGCGCACCCCCGGGTTCTTGAGAAGGTGTTTGAGATGATACACGAGCGGTCTCTCCAAGCGGTCCGGATGATCGATTTCGCATCGTGGTGGATGCGCAGGGGCTCGGACGAGTGCCAGATTTCAATTGACGGATCATCGGTCCGGGTTGGGGGAGAGGCGGCCGCAGACTCACAGGTTCCGTGGTTACACATCATCCGTCCGGACGGGATGGAGGCTTTCACAGAGCCGGGGTCCGGCGTGGAGCTCGACTCGTTGGACTGGAAAGCGCCCCCCGCCTGGCCGCCGCTTCCCTCGGACATCGGACGCACGAGGCGATTCAACCCGTGGATACCGGTTATTCGTACACAGGATAAGATTACGAGTCTCTTCAAAACATGATCGAACCAGGTCAACTTCATCACATTTTTGTCATCCTGAGCGAAGCGAAGGATCTCAGATTCTTCGTCGCTCCGCTCCTCAGAATGACAGCGGGAGTGTGTGCCTAATGCACGTTTGCCTCGCGACATATCACTCCGTCATGATGCTGAAGGGCGGGCCACGGACGCAGATCCTCCAGATGAAGAGCTGCCTTGAGCGGCGCGGCGTGGAGGTCAGCCTCTTCAATTCATGGGAGGAGATCCAGAAGGAGGATGTCGATCTGATCCACATCTTCGGAGCCAACCTCGGCACCTATCACTTTGCCCGCGAGGTTCACAAGCTGGGAATTCCGACCGTGGTCACGCCGATCTTCTTCACCCGCCATTCGTGGCCGTTCGTCCGATCGATCGTCGGGATGCACGGGATGATTCGCAACCTCGCGCGCGGGACCTGGACCGATTACGGCATCGCCTCGGAAATCTGTTCGTGGGCCGCAGCCGTGCTGCCGAATACGCAGCGAGAGGCGGAGTTGGTGGAGCACGGACTGGGCGTCCCAGGGGAGAAAATCGAAGTCATTCCGAACGGCGTGGAGCAGAGGTTTCATGAGGCCGACCCGGGGCCGTTCCGGGAGAAATACGGGATCCGGGATTTTGTGTTGAACGTCGGGCACATCGGGCCTCCCCGCAAGAACGTGTTGCGGCTCATCCGGGCGCTCGAAGACGTGAACGTCCCCGCCGTGATCATCGGCAGGATCGAACAGAACGAATACGGGTTAAAGTGTCTGGAGCGCGCAAAACAGAATCCGCGCCTTGTTATTATTGACGCTCTTCCGAACGAATCGGATCTTCTCGCCTCCGCGTACGCGGCGTGCGACGTCTTCGTGCTTCCGTCGCTCTTTGAAACTCCGGGAATCGCCGCGCTCGAGGCGGGGCTCGCCGGTGCGAAGATCGCGATCACGAAGTACGGCGGGACGGAGGATTATTTCGGGCCGTACGCGGAATACATCGAACCCACCTCCGTGGAGCTGATCCACCACGCGATAATCTCTTCCTTGAACAAGCAGAAGGATCCCGCTCTGAGGGAGCGTATCCGGACGAAATACCTCTGGGACAGGGTGGCAGAGCTCACCAGGGAGATCTATGCCCGCCTCATCTGATATCCTGTAACCCTTTATGCCACAAGAGCTTATAGGAGTGAAAAAAAAGGATGAAGGGACTTGACTTTTGCATAATGTATTGATATATTTACATACGTCAATATGAACACCCCGGAAGATTATATTGTTAAAGTAGCAAAGGCGCTCTCGGATAAGACGAGGGTGAAAATACTCCAGGAAATAGCAAAATGCGGGAGCGTTTCCTGCGCTGATGCCGAAAACCTCGCAGGTCTTTCGCAGCCGACAGTGTCGCATCATCTGAAGGTGCTGGCAAATGCGGGGCTGGTGGTTACGGAGAAGAAAGGCAGGCATGTAAACATTAAGATCAACAAAGCGGTGCTGAATGAGTTCGCTGAGCTGGTTGCGCTTTCGGGAAAGAAGTGAACATTTTTTTTGATCTATCTATCGATATATTTCGATATTTAGATATATCAATATAGTTCTCAAATAAAACATTCAAGAAGAAAGGAGATTTAGACTATGAAGTACCTCGTGTTGCTGGGAAGAATCCTCTATTCGTCGATCTTCGTGATGTCGGCCTTTGGCCATTTTTCCAGTCAGACGATCGGCTATGCCGCCTCGGTGGGCGTTCCCTTCGCCTCGATCGCGGTTCCTCTTTCCGGGGTCATGGCGATCCTGGGAGGGTTGAGCGTCGCGTTCGGATTCAAGGCGAAGTACGGAGCCGTGGTTCTGGCGCTGTTCCTCATCCCCGTAACGTTCATGATGCACAATTTCTGGGCCGTTCCGGATCCGATGATGGCGCGCATGCAGCAGGCGATGTTCTTTAAGAACTTTGCGATGCTCGGCAGCGCGTTTCTCATCTCGTATTTTGGTTCAGGCCCGTTGAGCCTCGACTCGGTGCTGAGCGCCCGCAGGGTGCACATCACGCGCACAAAACATCCGGTGACGGCATGAATCCGGAAACAGGCGTGAAACCGAGATCGATAACCGACGCAGAATTCAGGCAGGAAGTCCTGGAAGCCGACCGGCCGGTGCTGGTCGACTTCTGGGCCGAATGGTGCGGCCCGTGCAAGATGATTGCGCCCGCCGTCGACGAGATCGCACTCGAGTACGACGGGAAATTGAAAGTGACGAAAATGGATGTCGATGCGAACCCTCGCACGGCGATGGAATTCGGCATCCGGAGTATCCCGACTCTCCTGGTCTTCAAGGGGGGAAAGATCGTCGAGCAGATCGTCGGCGCCGTGCCGAAACGGCATCTGATGGAGAAGATAACGCCGCACCTCAATTGAGAGGGGGGTTCACCTTGCCGGACGTTACCGCGTTCCCATGCTCTGCATGGGAACGCGTATTTCGGCCGCTCCGCGGCCGTGGAGGCTGGAGCGTCCAAATATCCGCTCCCACGTAGACCGTGGGAGCGAGCGCGACCTGAAGGTCGCGCCTACCGATGTATTGGGCTTGGTGGTTATACCGATGCTTCGGGTTCGGTAGCCGCAGGCTTTAGCCTGCGTTAGGCTGCACGCCACCTAAAGGTCGCGCCTACCGATGTGTCGAGCTTGGTGGTTATACCCATGCTTCGGGTTCGGTAGCCGCAGGCTTTAGCCTGCGGTCCGCGACCTTCAGGTCGCGGACGTCATCATCAAACCGAGGCGCACCGGAGGCCTCGCCCCCAGTTTGATCTGACAGGCGAATTCTCTATATTTACCCCCTCATGCCACCCTCCTCCGCGAATTTCTAGTGCGATCCCGATCGTGACATCATCATCAGGCATCCCGGGCGAAACGTCCCGAGGGCAAGGACAGGCTACGGGCAAACTCCTGGTCATCGACGGTCCGAGCGCATCCGGCAAGTCGACAATCGTCAGAGGCCTCCTCGCTCTCCCCGATCTGCATTTCGACCTTGTCAAGAGGTACACGACGCGCCACCGCCGGGAATCGGATAACGACGACGATCTCTATGAATTTGTGGGCCACCCGGAATTCAAGCGGCTGGTGGGGGAGGGGTTCTTCATCGAGCACAAGTGCTACAAGTTCGGGATGTGCTACGGGTTGCCGGGCAAGGAAGCGAGAGCATCGCTCGGAAAGGGGCACCACGCCCTCGCGATGATCAACCTCGGTAACATCAGCTCCGTCAAATCCGTATTACATGACGCCTATGGTGTCTTCATCTCAGCTTCCCTCGACACGATCAGAGAACGTCTCCTGGCCAGGAAGACGCATCCCCCCGGACAGATCGAGGAGCGTCTCGGCAACGCCGCGGATTCGGCGCGGTTTGAGCCGTTATACGATCTTGTGGTCGCGAACGAGCACAGAAGCGTCGACGAAGTCGTGGCGGAGATCAAAGCCCGGTTCCTGTCGCATGTACGCAACTCCGCCGCCGGGGGGTGAATCCTCTCGTGAATAGCGGGTTTTCCGGCCGTATCCCGTCTTCCCTCCGTGTACAGAGGAGCCTGCATCTAATTGTCACGGCGGGGGTGATCGGCCTCCTCATTTCCCTTGCGTCCCTGAACGGTTGCGGAAATTCCCCCTCCAATCTTTACCGTTCCTTCGAGGAACAAAAGACTCATTTTGGCGGCATGGCCATCGTGATGGATTACGTCATGATCGAGGCCCTCCTGGGAGACACCAGCAAGATAGACCTGATTGAGAACCGGAGAGTGGGGGGCGCCCTCCTCACACTTTGCGCGGATAGCCTGAGCCGGAAAGGGTACCCGGTCACGAAAACGATATACTCCTCCATCGGCCTGATGATGCAACGCGACAAGCCGTTCAGAGTCGTCCGGACGCCGGAGGGCCGGAACGCCGACGCGGAAGAGCTCCCGCTCGGAAATCCGCCCTTCTACGTCGACGAGGTATTTTTGCCCGACTCGATCCTCGGAGCTCTGGTGAACACCTACAATTCCCTGATCAACCTCCCGGAGAGAAAGGAGGGTGTCGTCAACACGATCCCCGATGCGGTGGCGGTGGGCAGACAGGTTGAATGCAGCACAATCATGGTTGTTCTCGTGGGGGGCGTCAACGTTCCGGTCGGCAAGGGAATCGGGACCGCCACGCCGAACAGCAGCCTGACGATGGGGATTCAGACGCTTCAGGGTGTCTCCCGGCTCTCGATGATGTTCTACATCATCGACGCGAAAAGCGGCGACATCATCTGGGACGACACGAAACATGTTACGGGAGGAGTCGTCTACCCCGACAAGATCCTGCAGACCGCCGGCGACCTGCTCAACGCGCTGCCATAGCCAGCCCCACCTTAGTCCCCCCCTTCCCCGGCATTCCCCGCCCATGATAGGGGGTCGGGAGTCTTTTCGAGCTCAGGTCTGTTTCTTCTATACATGGCGCCTGTATTCGCAGATTCTCGCTTATTTGTCAATAAATGATGAATTTTGACCAATATCGGGGCTAATTGGCAGACCATGACAGTAGGGCAGTAAACGTTTGATATTGACATGGAACTGTTTATATTGGAATTAGATAAATCGACCTCGCGACGTTCGAAGTCGATTTGAGGTCCGGGAATCAACCTGAGAAGGAGCATCTACTATGAAGGCTATGGAGATGAAATCGGCAGGGAAGAGAGCACCCGAGGAGAAAGCGACCCCCCTCAAGACCACAACCATCAGGCAGAAGGAATTCATTCCCGCAAAACCCGTGGAGATCTACGACGCGTTTCTCAATGAGCAGAGGCATACCGCGTTTACGGGCGCCAGGGCGACGTGCGACCGCAGGGTCGGAGGCAAATTTACGGCCTGGGACGGCTACATTTCCGGAAGGAACCTCAAGCTCGAGAACGGCAGAAGGATCGTGCAGGAGTGGAAGACGACAGAGTGGCCGTCGGGATGCAGGCCATCCCTGATCGAGTTTACCTTCAGGCCGAAGGGCGAGGGTACCGTCGTCACGATGGTTCAAAAGGACGTTCCAACCGTACAGGCCGGCAATTACAGGAAGGGATGGACTGATTATTACTGGATGCCGCTGAAGAAGTACTTCGGCGGAAGATGATTTCTGAACTTGTATTGAATTAATCTGCGATCGCTACGTCGTAGTCTCGTTATAAGGCGGGAGCGTCCGACGTCGGGATTGATGATCCGCAGGAACAACCTGCGGCATTCAAGAACACCGAATCGGGGGATTCGTGGACGCTAAACTGCATGTTCTGATACTGGAAGATGATCCGAACGACGCGGAACTTACCGAAAACGCGCTGAAGCGCGCTGGCGTCTCTCTCGAGACCCGCCGGGTCGATACCAAGGAGGCGTTTCTTCGTGAACTCGATCAGTTCGATCCCGATCTGATCCTCGCCGACTACTCGCTCCCCTCATTTGGCGGCATGGCCGCCCTGGACATTTGCAGGAAAAAGTGTCCGGACACGCCCGTCATCGTCGTTTCGGGAGTGATCGGGGAAGAGTTCGCCATCGAGACGCTCAAGCAGGGCGCGACCGACTACGTCCTCAAGCAGCGCCTGTCGAGGCTGATCCCCGTCGTCCACCGCGCTCTCCGCGAATCGGAGGAGCGGGTGAAACGCCGTCTCATGGAGGAGGCCCTCCGGGAAAACGAAAAAAAATTCCGCGAACTCTTCAACAATCTGAACGACGCGGTCCTGTTGAACGAATTGACGAAAGACCACAACCCCGGCCGCATCCTGGAAGTGAACGATGTCGCGTGCCGGATCCTCGGCTACGAGCGGTATGAACTTCTCGAGATGAGCCGCTCGGATATCGAGTCGAAGGAAGGAATTGAGTATCTCAAGAAGCTCCTCCATAACAAGCAAAAACATGCGAGCTTCACGTTCGAAACCGCATTGAAGTCCAAGTTCGGGGGAGTGATTCCCTTTGAAACGAACACGCGCATCTTCAACATGAAGGGGGAGGAAGTCGTCCTTTCGATCGCACGGGATATCACCGAACGGAGACAGGCACAGGCGGCGAGGGAAAAGCTCATCCAGGAGCTCCAACAGGCGCTCGCGCAGGTGAAATCCCTCAAGGGCCTTCTCCCCATCTGTTCCTGGTGCAAGCGGATACGCGACGACCACGGGTACTGGCTCGAGGTCGAGGCCTACCTGCACGAGAACTCCGAAGTCGATTTCAGCCATGGGATTTGCCCCGAGTGCACCGAACGGTACAAGAAACAGCATTTCGAAAAAAGAAGCAGGTCCAGCCCGGAAAGCAGCTCATCGGCAGTTTGACCCGTCTTATTCGTCTGAAAGCAGCTTCGATCTCATCATTCATCCGGAAATCGCTCGTGTGGCGGAGTACGCCCGTTGAACGGCCGTCGAAAGACCTCCGCCGCGGCCGCCCCGTCATCCCCGCATCCACCCTCCTCGCAGCTGCCGCCCTCTTTTTTTTCCACCCGGCTCCCGCTCCAGGGGAACCACGCCAGGGTGTGAAAACGGGGGAGGCGTCTCCGGCCGCCGATCTCAGCCGGCCGCTTCCGCTCGACACCGGGGTGACGAGCGGGAGGTTGAAAAACGGCCTGACGTATTTCATCAGGACCAACAGGAAGCCGGAAAAGCGGGCGGAGCTCCGGCTCGTCGTCAACGCGGGTTCGGTTCTCGAAGACGAAGACCAACGGGGGCTCGCGCATTTTGTCGAGCACATGGCGTTCAACGGAACGGCTCATTTCAGGAAGCAGGAGCTCGTCAGTTACCTTGAATCGGCGGGGATGCGCTTCGGACCCGACGTCAACGCCTACACAGGGTTCGAAGAGACCGTCTATATGCTTCAGATTCCGACGGATTCCGCCGAGATCGTGAAGAAGTCGTTCGTCATCCTCGAGGACTGGGCGCACACGATCAGCTTCGACGACGACGAGGTGGAGAAGGAACGCGGAGTCATCATCGAAGAATGGCGGCTGGGACGCGGGGCCGGGGCGCGGATGCGGGACAAGCAATTCCCTTTTCTGTTCAAGGATTCGAAGTACGCGGAACGCCTCCCGATCGGCTTGAAACCGATTATCGAGAAATGCCGCCCGGAAACCCTCCGGCGCTTCTACAGGACGTGGTACCGCCCCGAGCAGATGGCGGTGATCGCGGTCGGCGATTTCGACCGATCGTCGATCGAGCAGCTTATCCGGGAGCAGTTCTCCGGTATCGAACCGGCCAAACAGCCGCAATCCCCCCCTTCGTTTCCTGTCCCGGATCACGATCAGACCCTCTACGCCATCGCCACGGACTCCGAAGCCACGCTTTCGAGCGTCTCCATCGATTATCTTCACGAGGTGGAGGCCGAGAGCACGGAAGCCGATTATCGCCGGACGCTGATCGGCGCGCTCTACAACAGCATGCTCAACCAGCGGCTCGGCGAACTGACGAAGAAGCCGGATCCCCCCTTCCTCTTTGCTTCCTCCTCCTACGGCAATCTCGTCCGGACGAAGAGCGCCTACTCGCTCGAAGCGGGGGTCAGGGACGGGGGCATTCCGCGGGGAATGGAAACGATTCTCAAGGAAGCCCGGAAAGTCAAGCTCTACGGATTCACGCAGGCGGAATTGGACCGGCAAAAGAAGGACTTCCTCAGGTTCATGGAGGAGGCGTACCGCGAGCGCGACAAGACGGAATCGGAGGGCCTTGCCTCCGAGTTGATACGGCACTATCTGGAGAAGGAACCGGTCCCGGGGATCGCCTTTGAATTCGAGTTGTACAAGAAATACCTGCCGGAGATCTCCCTCTCCGAGATCGATCAGTTCGCCGCGAGGTGGATGACCGACAGAAACAGGGTCGTCCTGGTGAACGCGCCGGAGAAGCGGGGGCTGGAAACGCCGGAGGCCCGGCAACTTGCCGCTGTCTTCGACTCGGCGAACGCGTCGAGCGTCGAGGCGTATGCGGATACCGTTTCGGGAGCGCCGCTTCTCGCGGCTCCGCCTGCTCCGGGGACGCTTGCGGATCAGAAGGAAGTCGTCGCAGTCGGCGTGACGGAATGGCGTCTCTCAAACGGCATCCGCGTTATCCTGAGGCCCACCGATTTCAAAAATGACGAGGTCATCTTTTCGGCCTTCAGCCCGGGCGGATCGTCCGTTGTGCCCGACAGCGAATATATTCCCGCGGTGACGGCCACCTCGATCGTCGAAGAGGGCGGAGTCGCCGGCTTCGACGCCATCATGCTCCAAAAAATGCTCGCCGGGAAGGTGGTGAGCGTCTCCCCGAATATCGGCGAACTGGACGAAGGATTGTCGGGCAACAGCGCCCCGCGGGATCTCGAAACGATGTTCCAGCTCATCTACCTTTATTTCACGGCTCCGCGGGCGGATAGCTCCGCGTATCTCGCCTACAGGTCGAGGATCAAAGCGTATCTCCAGAACCGGAGCTCCCGCCCGGAATCCGCGTTCGAGGACACTGTCGGGGTGACGCTTTCGCAATACCATCCCCGGAGGCAGCCCTGGACCGAGAAGCTCTTCGGTCAGATGGATTTGCAATCGTCGCTCGACATTTACCGCGACCGGTTCGCGGACGCGAGCGATTTCACCTTCCTCTTCGTGGGGAATATCACGCCCGATCAGATTCGTCCGTACGTTCTGCAGTACCTCGGTTCCCTCCCCGCCCTCCGGCGGAATGAGCGCTGGAGGGACATCGGAGTGCGGCCTCCGAAAGGCGTCATAGAGAAATCGGTTCATAAGGGGATCGAGCCGAAGAGCCAGGTGGAGATTATTTTTACGGGCCCCTTCGAGTGGTCGCAGGGGAACCGGTACATCCTCAACTCCCTCTCCAGCACGCTGGAAATCCGGCTCCGCGAGATTCTGAGGGAGGAGAAGGGGGGCACCTACGGCGTATCGGTCTCCGGGTCGACGGAGCACTACCCCGTTCCCGGGTATTCGTTCAGGATCGGATTTTCCTGCGCGCCCGAGAGGGTGGAGGAGCTTTCGAAGTCGATGTTCGCGGAGATCAAGCGGTTCAAGGAATCGGGGGTCGAGGAGAGCTACGTGGCCAAGGTGAAGGAAACGCAGCGGCGCGAGCGCGAAACCGATAAGAAGACCAACGGCTTCTGGCTCTCCTACCTGGGCTACTATTATCAGAACGAGGAGGACCCGGCGAACATCAACCGCTACGATGCGCTCGTGGCCGGATTGACTCCGGGTGCACTTCAGGAAGCGGCGCGCCGCTACCTCGACATGAAAAACTACGTCGACGTCGTGCTCTATCCCCGCCAGTGACGTTCCGGCACGCCTCTCCCCGTCATCCCGGCATTTCTTTTTGCTCGTCATCCCGATATTTTTTGCTCGTCATCCCGACATGTTTCTGGTCGGGATCTTCCTCGTTCCCACGCAGAGCGTGGGAACGAGACCTAACGCCGAATTGTCATCCTGAGCACCTCATTGTCATCCTGAGTGAAGCGAAGGATCTCATCGCCTGAGATATGAAAAAAAACAGATTCTTCGTCGCTCCGCTCCTCAGAATGACACACTTTTGATCGTAAAAATCCGTACTTTTAGTCGATGAAATTCCTGGTTTTGTGTCTCTGTCTCCCGCTCCTTGCGTACGGACAGCAACCCCCCAAACGAACCCCAATGACCCTGCAAGAACTCGGCATCGAGGTGAAAGGGGCTTCACGGGAGGTGGCATATACGAATAAGGAAGCAGGTGTGTTTTATACCGAAACGAACGCCTCCCACCGTTCCGCATGGCAGGGCTGGCGCGTCATGTCGAGGGAAATCATGGAGGACTATTCCGTCGAGATCGACGGCGTGGAGCTTCGCCGCTCGGACATCGTTCGGGCGGTCGTCTATCCCCATCAGATTGTCCGGGAATACGCCAACGGGGTGCGCGAAACGGTCACGCTTCTCGATTTCGTCAACGCGATCTGGATCGAGATCGACAGCGTCAGGGGCGATCACATCGCGGTCAGGCCGATCTTCAGCGATCTTCACAGCGCGGATGATTTCACCCTCAAGACCCTGAACGGCGGTCTCATGATAGGCCGGAACGGCCATCTCGCTCCGACTCCGGCGGAGCGCTATCCCGGATGGATTGCGGTCTCGATTCTTCCCGCTTCCGAATTCGCGCTCTCGATTTACGAGGGGAAGGAATACGGGCGCAATTTTTCGCCCGCGGCGCTTCGCTCCGGCCTCAGGAGCACCGGATTTGCCGCCGTGATCGCCGCCGGAGATTCCGCCGAGGCGGCCGCGGACCTCGCCTCCTCCATCGTCGGGAATTACAAGACGAAAGAGCCGGTTTCCGGGCGCAAGAAAAGGATCGAGCAACTCCTGAACCGGTCCTATCTTCGGACCGGCAACGGACCTCTCGACAAAGCGTTGGCGTGGGCGAGAGTCTCTCTCGACGCTCTGATCATGAATCAAACGAAGAAAGGCATCTTCGCCGGGCTCCCCTGGTTCGATGATTACTGGGGGAGAGACTCGTTCATCTCTCTCCCCGGGGCCACGCTTGTCACAGGTAATTTTGCCGATGCGAAATCGATCCTTCGGTCGTTCGCGGAATGGCAGGATACACTTCCGACCAGCCCGACATACGGACGGATTCCCAATACCGTCACCACTAACTCGATTTCCTACAACAGCGCCGACGGCACGCCCCGATTCGTCCGGGCTCTCGGCGAGTATATCCGCTATTCGGGTGACACAACGTTCGCCAAGGAGATGTACCGCGTTGTGAGCCGGTCGATCGAAGGGACTCTGAAATACCACGCCGACCGAAACTACTTTTTGACGCACGGGGATGCGGAAACCTGGATGGATGCGGTCGGCCCGCGCGGAGGATGGTCCCCCCGGGGAAATCGCGCCGACGACGTCCAGGCGCTCTGGTATGACGAGCTTCGGGTAGGGGCGGAGCTTGCGAGGATGGCAGGCGCTGGCGGACCGGAACGCGAGTCGGCGGACCGGTGGTCCCGGATCAGCGACACGCTCGCCGCGAATTTCAACAGGCAGTTTCTCAGGGCAGGGGGAGGCGAGGTCTACGACCACCTTCGCCCGGGCGGAGCGCCGGACCTCCGGATGCGCCCGAACCAGCTCTTCGCAATCGGCCTCGTCCGCGACGAGACCGTCCGGAGGACCGTATTTGAGAACGTGACGCGAGAACTCGTCTATTCCCACGGCGTCGCGACTCTGTCGCAGGAGGACGAAGATTTTCATCCGTACCACCACTATCCGCCGTTCTATGTGCCGGATGAAGCATACCATAACGGAATCGTGTGGCCCTGGCTCGCGGGCCGGTGGATCGATCTTGCCGCATCGTATGGGTTGTCGAACACCGCGTTCGAGGTGACCGGGAATATGTCGCATCAGCTGCTCGATCGCGGTGCCGTGGGCACCCTCTCCGAGTTGCTGGACGCCGCTCCGCGCCCCGGTCAGACCGAACCGAGCCTCTCGGGGGCATATTCCCAGGCATGGAGTCTCGCCGAGTTCGTCCGCAGTTTTTACCAGGCGTACCTTGGCGTGGAGGCTGACGCGCCCGGCTCGACCCTCACCCTGAAACCCCGGCTCCCGTCGGCGATCCCGCACGCCGATTTCGATGCGGTGATCGGATCAAGCACGGTCGCGGTCGGATACGAAGCGGAGCCCGGCTCGTTCAGCATCACCCTTTCCTCGCAGCCAAAGGCGGCGAATCTGAATGTCGTCGTGTATCCCCCCGTTGAATTTGCGACAGTCCGGAACGATCTCCCCGCCGGCTCAACCGGCATGAGCGACCTGCTGCTGCGGGGGATCCGGACCCAGCTTCCGCCGGGAGGGTCGATTCAGCTGAAGATCGATAAGAACGGCGTCACGCAGGCGGATGGGAGCGGCACGTCGCGCCTCCCGGAGAAAGATTCGATTTCCGTGCCCGATCCCCGCCGGTTCGCGGGGCTCAAGCTCGCCTCTCCGCTTGTGAGGCCGTGGCTCAAGGCGCTTCGTCCGCCGCCCTACCCGCTCCTCACCCTCGCTGACATCAAGCCGAAAGACCCGTCGGCGGTGAACCTGTATGACGCCGCAGATCCGGAGGGTGACGATACCGGGCCGGGCACGTATACCTATCCAAAGACTCCCAGCTTGAAACCGGGAAGCCTGGATATCGTTCATTTCTCGGTTTCTGCCGACAAAAGCAACCTCTATTTTCGATTGCAGTTCAGAGAGCTCTCCGATCCGGGATGGCACCCCGAGTACGGATTCCAGCTGACCTACGCGGCGATCGCCATCGACAAGGACGGGAAGCCCGGCTCGGGCCAAACGAAAGTCGGAATGAACTCGAAATATACATTCTCAAAGGATTTTGGTTTCGAGGAGATCATCTATGTGGGGGGAGGAATCCGGATCGAGGATTCGAAGGGGAAGGTCCTCGCGGAGTATATGCCCGCCCCCGGTGACGAAAGGGATCCGCTCGGTAATGCCGGAACGAAGACGATTCAATTTGGCATCCCCCAGAGAATCCTGGGCTCCCCGCAGGCGAAGTGGCGTTACGCGGTCTTGATCGGCGCGCAGGACGATCACGGCGGCGCCGGGATCGGGGACTTCAGGAGTGTCGAGGCCGTCGCCGGCGAGTGGGTGGGGGGCGGCAAACCGAAACCGGACGATCCGAATGTGTACGATGTCTTGTTGCCCAAAAAATAAGTCTGTTTCGTCGGTCGTGTCTCAGTTTGCCATCTTTCTTTCCATCTCGTCATCCTGACATGCTTCAGGTCAGCATCTTGAAAATCTTTTAGAAAGATCCCGACCTAAAACATGTCGGGATGACGAGCAGAGGTAATAGGCCGAGGCTATTCATTATCCCGTCATGCTAATTGTTAGTTCACTACATTACATCAACCAAAGGAGAATCAACATGAAAACAATCCACGCTCTGATTGCCGTCCTCACGGTCGCCTTCCTGCTCATGCAGCCGGTCCGGGCGCAGCAGAAAGATCCGATCGAAAAACCTCCCGCCCCCACAGGATTCCGGGGAGAGTTCATTGGCCAGTTAAACGATGTGGAGAAGAAGATCGAAGAACTGGCCGGGGCCATGCCCGAGAATTCCTACTCCTGGAGGCCGATGGAGGGTGTCCGGTCGGTCAGCGAAGTCTATATGCATATCGCCGGTGCCAATTATCTCTTTCCGACGTTCATCGGTGTCAAGAAGCCGGAAGGACTGGAAAAGAACCTGGAGAAGAATGTGACGGAAAAGGCGAAGGTGATACAGGCTCTCAAGGTGTCCTTTAACCATCTTCGCACCGCCGTGCTCCAGACGCCCGATTCGGATCTTGACAAGGCGACGAAGATGTTCGGCGATGACGCGACCTACCGGGGGGTGATCTTCGAAGCCGCGCTTCACCTGCATGAACACCTGGGTCAATCGATTGCGTATGCCAGGATGAACAAAGTGGTCCCTCCCTGGACCGCGGCAGAGCAGGCTGCAGAGAAGGACGCGAAGAAGGATACGAAAAAGTAACCACTACGCAAGACTGGCTGGGGCCGCGGCAGGTAGCCGCGGCCTTCAGGCCTTCTCGTTCCCACGCTCTGCGTGGGAACGCATACATCGGCGCTCCGCGCCGAAACCTTGATAGTCGGTAGGCGCGGCCTTCAGGCCGCGTTCTTTCGCCCGGCCGTCCTTACCATGCTCGCCCTTCCCACCCCCCATATCCCAACGCTCAATGCCAACCCGGGATACATCGGCTCGATTCCGAGAGGATATTTTCCCGAACTCTCACCCAACCCGGCAATCAGCCACACGAGCGACGTGAGCCATCCTGCCGCCATCGCAAGAAACGCATACCGGGCGGATATCTTCAACGATTCGAAATAGCTCGCGATCAGGGGCACCAGGAGACCCGGGATGATAACCGTGCCGATCGTATACCAGATCTTGATCACGCTCGGTATCGCGAGTGCGATGGCCACCGAAACGACGAATGCCAGGATGAGGCCCATCTGCGTGTATCGCTTCGAGAGACTCGACCCTTCGAGGCCCACGGGTTCGGCACCGTTTCTCATCCCCCCGCCGAATCCCATTCGTAACAGGATATCTCTCCCCAGCGTCTGCGCGGACACGAACGCGAGCGTATTCAGCGTCGACATGATCGTCGCGAGCATCCCCACGTAGAAGAGTCCTTTTGCGATCGGGGGGAGGACCTCTTCGGCGAGCATCGGATACGCCATCATCGGTTCCTGCAGAGCGGGGAGTGAGGCCCTGGCGTAGAGTCCCGCCGTTGCTGTCATGAAATCGAACAGAAACCAGAACGCGATTGATATGAGAATGCCTCTTTGGGCGACATCCCCGCTTTTTGCGGCATAGCACCGCTGGTGGAACGCCGGGTCGACAAGCGTCCAGAGCGCGATGAAAAACCAGACCAGGATGTACTGGATCGAGTTTCCTCCGTGCCACGTCAGGTGTAACGGCGGGAGGTGCGACTGGAGGTACTCCCAGCCGCCGAACCGGATGCCGCAATATGGAAGGATGACCGCGAAGCCGATGAACATCAGGAAGAATTCGAGGACGTCGGTTTCAACATCCGCCCGGAATCCCCCGGCGAAAAGGTACGAAACCGCGACAATAGCGGTGACAAGGAGGCTCACCACCAGGCTCCACCCGAACAGCATCTGGATGAATACGGCGAGCATCAGGATATAGGGGGCCGGCGTCATGAGAACGAAAGTCAGCACCGAACCGAGAACGGCGGTCTTCCGGTCGTACGAGGCGGCAAGTTTATCCGGGATCGAGAAGAGGTTTGTCGCCCGGATTTTCTTCGCGAGGATAAACGCAAAGATCGCTGCGAAGATGTAGTAGGGGACCCCCTGAACCACCCAATTTGACACTCCGTACCGGTAGGAGAATTCTCCGACGCCAAGAATGCCGCCGTACCAGGTGGAAACGAGCGTCATCACGAAGATGGGGAGGGTGAGTGAACGGCCTGCCAGCAGGAAATCTTCCTCGGAATCCGCCGTTCTCCGGGCGGACCGAAAACCGACGAACAGGACGCCTCCGAAGTAAAGGAGGATGACGATGACGTCTGAAAGGGCGAGATGAATCATCCCGGTCGAGCCTTCCCGAAACTACCGGCTCTCATCCCAAAACCTGAACAGAAGCAGAGTCCCTTTCGCAACCGAAACCGATGCCGATCGGCCGGTCGCCTCGTTGCTGATTCCTTCGCGAACGCCGGTTTCCAGGAATGCGTTCTTCAACGGGTATTTAAGATTCTTCGTCGTAACGCCGGCACACCGGTCCACGGGAATGAGGGAAATTTTCTCCCCCTTTCTTGTTTTCAAGCTCACTCTCTTTCGGATGCGGGTTAGCTCGCCGATCTCATCTATGAGGCGAAGCTCTATCCTTTCTCCAAACCTTTTGAAGCAGCCCAGGCTTCCGGTGATGTGATCGATCCGATCTCCAAGCGCACCCAGAACATCGACTGAAGCCGTCCCCAGCGTGATACAGAAGAGGATCGCCTTCTCCAGGTCGGTGCTCTCCTGATCGGGGATCCTAAAAAGTGGAACACCTCGATAGAAGCGCTTCGTCGCGGCGGTAAGTGAGTCCATATCGCCGAGTATGATGTCGGGCGTTATCCCCGCGCTCCGCGCCCGGTTTGCTCCGCCATCGGCGCAAACGACAAGGTCTGCACGTTGGCGCAGCCGCCGGACCATCGGGGCAGGAGGGAGGGTGCCGTTGGCGATAATCAGAGCGTGGAGCAAAGCCGACGGGGCGTAGCGCTTTCTCGTGGGACGATTTCTGAGGGTCACAGATCGACCTTCATCCCCCAGAGATAGCTTCGTTCCGCTGCCGGGAAGAAGGCGTTCCCTTCCCCGCTCAGGGAAAAGAATCTGTTGAACACGTTGTGTATCTCGAATCGGAGAGAGAGCTCCACCCCGCCTATGGTGGCGATCCGATCGAGCGCTTCGGCGTCGATGAGGGTATACGCGTCATTTCTGTGATCCTCAATCTTGAAGTTATCAGTATAGAATGGCCCCACGTATTTTGCCGAAAAGGAGACTTCCCCGTCGTCACTCCTAAAGGTGGCCCGGAGATTCCCGAGTACGTCGGGAAATCCCGCGATGGAATTGCCGTCGAGATCGACCCGCGCGCCCTGCTGGATGATTCCTGCGTCGTCGATCACGCTGTACCGGATGAGCCGATTGTGAGAGAGCGTAAGATTTCCGCTGATTGAGAACATGGGGCCTGCTGAGAGTCTTCCGTCGAGCTCCACCCCAATATGACGCGTCCGATCTGCATTGCCGGTGACGGGCTGGCCGAAGATGTCCACCTGGCCGCTTTTGACAAGCTCATCGCTGAACTCCATCCAGAACACATCGGCCGAGAACTCCGCGTTCGCCCCTCTGTACACTGCTCCCGCTTCGATGTCGAGCAACCGCTCGGGCTTTGCGAGCGGCTTCGTGAAATCATATCTCACCGTGCCGCCTGACGTGTCGGCCTCGAACTGGGGCGTGGCCCCGAAATAGGAATCCTCTACCGCGTAGAGGTTTCGCAAGACCGGTTCACGCGAGGTATAGGCGAGCGACAGATATCCGTTCCATTCAGGGTTGAGATTGTAATTTGCTCCGACGCGCGGGTTCGCGAAGAAGTAGGGGAGGCTGAAGTTTTCGCCCAGATACTTTTCGTTGCTGATTCCATACCGGTTGCGGACCAGCTGAAGATCGAACATCAGCGTGAGATTCTCCTGCGGCCGATAGAGCTCGTGCCCGAAAACCGAGAGGATGTCCTTCTCTCCGTTATATTCATAAAAGTGATAGTCGGGGTCGAAATTCGGCGGAAGGCCCTCCGCGTACTGGATCTTGCCCCAGTGTGTGGAGCGATGAATGCGGACCTCGGCCCCAAGGGTCAATGTCCCGGAAGTATGATCGATCCCGATATTCGGAAGCCATCCCCACTGCTTATTTCCCACGAACGCGCGGACAAGGGCGTTCGCCGGGTTCTGGGCCGTCGGAAACCCGTACAATGATCCGATCCGAAGCAACGATGTGTCGGCCCACGACGCGTCGTAGTCGAAGTAACCGTCCCCGGTATAGTAAAAGAGCGTGTTATGGAGCGTTGTCCCGGGAGAGAGACGCCAGTCGTGGATCAATTCATAGTGGGGCTGTGAAAAACTCTCGCTTTCCTGCGGCCTTCTCTGCGTCGCATAGGAGTATCCCGAACCGGTCGAGTCGAGCCCCCAATCGGCGAGATTCTGCCGTCGAAGCCGGGGGTTGTCGTTGACGAACTTCGGGAGGCCGGTGTACGCGAGGCCGTCGGTCAGTGGCCCGCCATAAAACTCAAGGCGGGTCGTCATCTCCCTGTCGATCCTGATGGCTCCGAGAAAATAGGAATCGAGGTTCACCCACGAGTTGGTGCGGTACCCGTCGCTTTGGATTCTTCCAAGCCGTCCATACACCATGTATTGTTTCCCGACGAGTCCTGAATTCACGGACACGGCGTATTTGCGCGTCGCGATCGGAAGAGACGTCGTGCTGTCCGAGAACTCCTGGAAGCCGAGTTCCGACTCGACCGTGATCCCCGGCTTTCTGTTGAAGGGATCCGTGACCAGGTTGATCGATCCGCCGATGGCCGGCGGTCCGTAGAAGGCGCTTCCGGCCCCGCGCTGCACCTGCACGCTACCGGTGCTTCCAAGGAGATCCGGGAAATCAATCCAATATACATTATGATCCTCAGGGTCGTTCTGCGGCACCCCGTTGATCATCACGGAGAGGCGGCGCTGGTCGAATCCCCGGAGGTTCACGTAGTTATAGCCGATCCCGTTCCCGTTTTCGGAATAGAACGTCATGGAAGGGAGATCTGAAAGGAGAACGGGGATATCTTGCACGGAATAGCGTTCTGACAGTTGAGCCTGCGTCAAGGTTGAGAATGTCACAGGAGTCTCCCGTTCCCGGGCCTGCGTCGCGGTCACAATGACTGCGGGGAGATATGAGTAGACGGAATCTCGGGTCACAAGAAGCGTGTCCTGCGCCGGGAGAGGCGGGGCAAGGGCTCCTAATGACAAAACAAGTGTGAGGTACTTCATCGATGGGTTCTTTCCGATTAAATGACAACGCCGTTTTCCCCTCCGGAAAATGGAGGGAAAAACGGCGCTGAGCAATTTCCCTTCCGTTTCCCTACGCTGGCATGATCCAGATCAGGTTTCCAGGGTATGTTCTCAGTCCCTTTTTTGCGGGACACCCCTAACGGACGACAATGGGAATATACAAGGCGGGCCAGTGGAATGCAAATTCCTTTTGACTTTCACCGATCCGGAGGGTATATTGACCCCTGCCTGATCCATGTGTCGCATCAACCATAGGAGGGAACCGTCATGCTGAAAGAATTCGTAGAATTCCTGAAAGAGTATGGGGTGATCGGTCTGGCCATCGCCGTCATCATCGGGGGAAAACTCAATGCCCTCGTGAGTACGTCGGTGGACGGCATCCTCATGCCCATCCTCACCTTCTTCATACCGGGAGGGGAATGGAGAAAGGCGACCCTCGACGTCGGCCCGTTCCACTTCCTGCTCGGGCCTTTCTTCGGGGCTCTCCTTGATTTTCTGATTGTCGCGCTGATCGTCTTCTATTTCGCGAAAAAAATCCTGAAGGAAGAAAAAGTCGCAAAACGGTAAATAAGGAATTACGATGAAGAGACTAGCGCTTGGGGTATTGATCCTCTGGGCGGGCACGCTTTGCGCGCAGGCACCCGACTCGACGCCAGCCCCGCCTCCTCCGGTCTACGGAATGAAGAACAGCCTCGTGGCCGGCCTGACTCTTACGCAAATCGCATTTACGGATTGGGCGCAGGGGGGTGAAAACGCCCTCTCCTACTCCCTCTCGGCCGATGGGAAGGCGGAAGACGACGAGCTGGGCACCAACTGGACGACGCTTTACAAGTTTGCGTTCGGACAGACGCGGCTTGGCGACCAGGGTTTGAGGAAAACCGACGACATCATCGATCTTTCCACCGTGTTTACCTACAAGATCGATAAGTATCTCAATCCGTATGCTGCTGCGAGCTTCAAGTCGCAGTTCGCAAAGGGGTATGCTTACAAGTCGGACGGGACGAGCACCGAGGTCTCTAATTTCTTCGATCCCGCCTATCTGCTTCAGAGCGCGGGCGTGGGGTACGAGCCCTCCAAGCAATTCCGGACGCGGCTCGGGGTTGGCCTGCGCGAAGTGATTACGAGTAACTTCAATCAATACACGGATGATCCGGCGACGACCGAGATCGAGAAGAACACCGTGGACGGCGGATTGGAGTCAGTCACGAACATAGAATTCCAGCTCGCGGAGAACATACTCTTTACGACCCAACTGGAGCTCTTCGATCCGTTCAAGCACCTCGATGTGGTCGTGGTACGGAGCACGACAGGAATCACGGGGAAGGTGAACAAGTACGTGACCGCCATCTTCGGCCTCCAGTTGATCAATGAGCAGCGAGTGAGCCCCCGGACTCAGGTCAAAGAGGCTATTGCGATTGGGCTGAGTTATACGCTCTTTTGAAAGTAGGGTCTCACTTTGTCATCCTGAGCGAAGCGAAGGATCTCACAGATTGTCGTGTGGAGATCCTTCGCTCCACTTTGTTCCGCTCAGGATGACATGTCTCTTGTAAGTGAGACCCTACGTTTCTGATTGCTCCTCTCCGAAATTTTAGCTATATTGAAGGGCGTTTTTTAACCATATTTCGAAGGATCAGGAGAGAATGGCCAAACATTTATCCGCAATCAGGCAGGCACGCAAGGCATTGAAGCACCGCGACCGGAACAGGGCATACGCGTCCAAAATGAAGACAGCGATCAAACGGGTGCGTCAATCGAAGGAAAAGGACAAGGCAGCGGCAGCTTTAAAGCAGGTTGTGAAGCTCCTCGATCAGCTCGCGGCGAAGGGTCTCATCCACCGCAACAACGCCTCCAACAAGAAGTCCCGGCTCACCAAGTTCGTCTCCACCCTGAAGTAACGGTTTCAACGTCATCCCGGCGCGCTTTTGGCCGGGATCTCCCTCATGGGTTTTACCTCCCCCTCGAGAGTCCCTCCAACTCAACGATACGCATCTCGATTTGCGGAACCAATTCAGGCCGCGTGCGCTTCAGTAACCGGTAAGTGAGAATCGCCTCATCGAAGGCTCCCTGTGTCACGTAGATCTCTGCGAGCGTCTTGCTTACGATCCTCCCCGCATCGCTGAACTCTTCTCCAGCCCCCAGAGAAGGTGTGATCGTCACCGTTGCTGCATCATCCTCCTGATCCTGCGCTATCAACGTAGGGACCGCCGCGGACTGCAGTGGTGGAATCGTTACCGGTTCCGGAGGCGGGGCCTCGGCCCGTACCGGCGGCGCTGAAATCGCCGGAGGAGCGTCCGCGATTTCCGGAGATTTCTCTCCGGGAGGCGTCGCAGCGGATTCTAATGCTACTTGAACCCAGTCATCGGCAGGTTGGATCGGTTCGGGTTGGGTTGGGATAGCTTCGGAAGGGGCGGCCTCCAGTAGAATTGTACTCTCAGATTCAGTCTCTCCTGACGTGATTTCACTTTCCGCTTCGGGCGGTTCTGCGTATTCCCCCGCGACTTCCAGGAGTTCCTCCCACTCTTCCAGCAAACCGGAAAAGAGGAGGGAATCCGGATTCAAGTCAAGCGCCCGCCTCAGCGATTCAACCGCATCGCGGTACCGGTTCTCCGCAGCATGGCACTCGGCGAGGATCAGATGCCCCGTCGAGTACTCAGGATATTCGAGGAGCCCGGCGGTGCAAAGCGCTCGCGCGTCGGAGACACGGCCGGAGTCGAGGTACTCGCTTGCCAACCGGGCAAAGAGCGGTGAGGCAGGATACCGCTCGAGACGGGAGGCAATCTGGGAATAGTTCATCGAGGGAGGGCCTCAGGTGAGAAGCGCAACCTGTTCCTCAGGAACGGATGTTTCCGCCGGCGGACCGCTCTGGTCGAAGGGGATCGCCGGCCTCCGGAGCGCAAGCGATCGCGCGAGCCAGGCGTGGCGCAGCGACATCCAGGCCACAAGCCCGAATCCGAACGAGAAGAGAAGCTGAAACGGAACCGCCGCCAGCTCCAGGTAGTAGACCGAGGCGCACACCCCAAAGAAACAATAGAGAGCCAGAAGGATCTCGATGACGACCGTGTAGTCCACCTTGGTCAAAGCATACTTCTTGTCGAGCCACTTGTCCCGTTTATCCATCACGGAGTATTTCGGCGTCCGGATGAATTCCGACTTTCTCCTGATCAACCCTTCGAGGACCGCCTTCGTGTTGTTGACCGCGAATCCCATGCTTCCCGCCATGAAGAGCGGAAAGAGGAGCATCCGCTTCTGCCAGTCCTGGTACACATCCTTCTGCGAGTAGAGGTAGAAGAAGAAGGAACCGAGAAACGCGAAGACAAACACGGTCATGATCATGAAATACATCTCATACCCGCCCTGGTGCTTGATGAAGACGAGCGGGACGTTGAGAATCCCCGCGACGAGGATGAAGGGAAATACGATGTTATTCGTGAGATGAAACGTCGCATGGATCTTCTTCTCGAGAGGCAGCTTCGATTTCCAGACATGGGGAAGGATCTTGCGGGCGGTTTCGATGGCGCCCTTCGTCCAGCGGAATTGCTGGGATTTCAGCGCGTTGATCTCCGAGGGGAGTTCCGCCGGAGAGGTGACGTCGTTGAGAAACTTGAACCGCCATCCCCGCAGCTGCGCGCGGTAGCTCAGGTCGAGATCTTCTGTGAGCGTATCGGCTTCCCAGTTCCCGGCGTCGAGGATGCATTCCTTCCTCCAGATTCCGCCGGTCCCGTTGAAGTTGATGAAGAATCCGGCCTTGTTCCGGACGTTCTGCTCGATCACAAAGTGCCCGTCGAGCGCCATCGCCTGCACACGGGTGAGGAACGAGTAATCCCGGTTCAGATGCTCCCACCGCGTCTGGACGAGCCCGATCTTCGGGTCGAGGAAGAAGTAGGGGACCGTCTGCAGGAGGAAATCCCTTTGCGGTAGGAAATCCGCGTCGAACATTGCGATGAACTCTCCGCTCGCCGTCACTAATCCCTCTTTGAGAGCTCCCGCCTTGTACCCCGCCCGCGAGCTCCGCCGGACGTGCTTGATGTCGAAGCCCAGGTTCCGGAAATGTTCGATCCGCTCTCCGACGATCTCCACCGTCTCGTCGGTCGAATCATCGAGGACCTGGATTTCGAGCCGGTCCACCGGATAGTCGATCTCGCAGGCCGCATCGATCAGCCGGACGGCGACGTAATACTCGTTGAAGAGCGGCAGCTGGATGGTGACGCGCGGGTACTCCCGAAGGGCTCCCGGCTGTTCGGCCTTCTTATGCCGGTGTTTCAGGTAGTAATAGATCATCACGAAGCCGCTCGATCCGAACAGGAAGAGGATCGTGAGGGAGATGAAGTAGGTGCCGATAATGAAATCTTGCATAGACGCTGCGTTGTCTACTTGTGAAGAATCAGTGAATTACCAGCCTGAAACGGTCTCGTTCAGGATGTCTTCGGCCAGCTTGTCAAGCGCCGCGGTGACGGCGCTTGCCCTCTGCGCCGGACCGCCGCTGACGTCGTAATCGCCCCAGTCGGAAAACTGCTTTTCGAATATTTTCTTGTGCAACTTCAGATCCTGATATGACACATTCGTATTGACGGTGATGTGCCGTTTGGTGACCGCCTCACCCGCCACCACGACGAGAGGCTGGTCGGTCATCGAGGAGATCGTCCCCTCGATCATCGAGTCGGAGTGCGACTTGTCGCTCACTTCGAGGCTGTTGTCCTGCTTGAAGCGCTCGATCAGCTTGTTTGTGAGCTGTTCCCTCAGTCCGGGTTCGCCCGATCCGCTCTGGTCGTCGAACAGCGGGATCGCGATCGTTTTCAGGTGCGCCGGAACTGACGATCCCTTGAAGGAATAGACGCATCCTGAGTTTCCGACGAGAGCCGCGGCGGCGATGAAGATCAGAACGCGCCGCAAGAGTACTCCTCAATCAAGCCCGTACTCCTTGATTTTCCGGTAGAGCGTTCGCTCGCTGATGTTGAGCGCCTTCGCGGCGAGGCGGCGGTTCCCCGTGTACCGCTCGAGGGCCTGGATGATCATCCGCTTGGCCACCTCGTCGAGGGGGAGGAACTTGTCCTGCGCCGGCGAGCTCTCCGTATCGACGCTGGCCTCGATCACGCTCGAGCCGGAGGAGACGGAATGCCCGTTTCCCCGCTGGAGGTAATGCTTGATATCCATGATATCGCCCTTCATTTCGAGGAGGGCCCGGTAGATGAGCTCCCGCTCCGCCTGCTCGGAGCTCTTCGGGGCATAGACCGGAAGGTTCCGGCCGTCCTCGTGGAGGTTCCTCAGGTACTTCCGGACGTCTTCCGCATCGATCTGCTTGCCGCGCTCGATGACGAGCATGCTTTCGATGACGTTCCGGAGCTCTCTCACGTTTCCCGGCCAGTCGTAATTCTTTAAGAGCTCGACCGCCTCGCGCGTAAATCCGGCGAAGGTGAGCCTGTTCTTTTCCGCGATCTGCCGCGCGAACGTATCGACGAACACGGGAATGTCGTTGCGCCGCTCCCGGAGCGCGGGAACCCGGATGTTGATCGACCGGAGCCGGAAGAAGAGGTCGCTCCTGAAATCGCCCTGTCGGACTTCCGCCTCAAGATCCTTGTTGGTCGCGGCGATGACGCGGACGTTCACCTTTCTCGGAGTCGCGGACCCGACACGCATATACTCGCCGTTCTCGAGGACCCGCAAAAACTTCACCTGGGTTCCGATCGGGAGCTCGCCGATCTCGTCCAGAAATATGGTTCCGCCGTCCGCCAGCTCGAAATACCCCTTGCGAGTTTCGCCGGCTCCCGTGAAGGCCCCCTTCTCGTGGCCGAAGAGCTCGCTTTCGATAATTCCTTCCGGAATCGCACCGGCATTGACGGAAATCATCGGCTTATCGGCGCGCTTGCTCGCCTGGTGGATCGCCTTGGCGATGACTTCTTTTCCCGCGCCGCTCTCCCCGGTAATAAGCACAGTAATGTCGGTGGGTGCCACCTGGAGGATCACGTCGATGATCTCCCTGATCTCGATCGAATCTCCGATGATACCGTGCTCTTGCTGGAATTGGCTGCGGTCCGTCATTTCAATACTTTTCGACGACAATCGAATCGATTTTGTACTTGGATTTAATCTCCCTGCCGGCCTGCTTTGCCTCATCGGCGTTCGTGTAGCTTCCGACCCAGACAAGATGAAGGCTGCGGCCGCCCCGGATCTTGTTCGTAATCTCGGCCGTCATCCCGAGTTCTTCAAAATATCCCTTTTGTTTTTCGGCGTTTGAGACGGTCGAAAAGGCCCCGACCTGAAGCGTGTACGGTTTTTTCGAGGCGACCGGCGCCGGCTTCTCCGTGGCAGTCACGGGGGTTTTGCTTGGAGCGACCGGGATTTCGCTGGGGGCCGCGGGAGTATCGCTCGACGCGGTGTCCTTCTGGGGCAGTTTAATGGCTGGTTCTTCGTCCTTCGGGAGCTTCGCGGCGACAGTTCCGCTCACGAGGTTCGAATTCGGATAGCTGCTCTTGAGCTGGGCGAGTTTCTTCTCGGCTGTCCGGTAGAGGCCGATCGCATAATAGTACTGGTAAATCCGGTGCAGGGCATCGGGCGCGTACTCCGACTTCGGGAAATTATCGACGACGCTCTGGTAGAACTTGACGGCCTCAATCCCGTCGGCAGCGAGCCGGCCTTCGAGGTAGAGGAGTTCCGGCGTGTTCTGGTACTTGGTCACAAGATCCGGCAGTGCGCGGCGCACATCGTCTGTCCGGGATTGATCGAGCATCCGGATGTAATTTTTCACCTCATCGGAATTTGATTGCGCCGTGAGGCGGAGCGATGCCGTTACCTGCAGGAGGAATATGCCCAAAACGATCGTGGGTCTGATGAACCCCAAGGTATTGATCCGCACTGGCTTCATGCTGCGATCTCGGATGGGCGGGTAGGTTGGGGGTGACGTGACAAGTCTCTTCGAGGCGCAAGGTGATCTCCCCCGGGATCGGCGACGCCGAAGAGCGTGGCGGCACCCGCCCGCTGAATGGTGACGTTGACATATTGCCCGGCCAAATAACCGTTCTTCGGAAATATGACGGTTTTGTTGCCGTCCGTGCGTCCCTGCCATTCATCGGGCGATTTCTTGCTCTCGCCCTCGACAAGGACTTCGAAGGATTGCCCGACGAGCCCCCGGTTGATCTCTTCCGAAATTGATTTCTGCAGCTCGAGGACTTCGCCGATCCGCCTCGACTTCACCTCGTCGGAAACGTCGTCTCCCATGTTGAACGAGGGAGTGGCCTCTCTGGGGGAATACTTGAACGTGTAGGCGCCGTCGTACCGTACCTGCTCCATTAATTCGAGCGTCCGGCGGTGATCCTCCTCGGTCTCGGTGGGAAATCCCGTGATGGTGTCGGTCGTGAGCGTGACCCGGGGAATCGCCTCTCGGATATTCCGAACCAGCCGCTCATAGTGAGCGCGATTGTAGGTCCGGTTCATCAGCCCGAGAATTCTGTCTGACCCGGACTGGACCGGCAGATGGACATAATTGCAGATATTCTTCCTGCCTGCGATGGTACCGATGAGCTTATCGGACATGTCCTGCGGATGGGAAGTCGTGAATCGGACGCGGACGGATGCATCGACGCCGGCGACGGCTGCGAGGAGATCTGCGAAATCGTCATTGCCGTCACGGTAGGAGTTCACGTTTTGCCCCAGCAAGGTGACTTCCTTGAACCCCCGCGAGGAAAGCGCCTCGACCTCGTTGACGATCGTTGAGAGCTGCCTGCTTCGTTCCCGGCCGCGAGTGAACGGGACGACGCAGAAGGAGCAGAATTTGTCGCATCCCCTCATAACGGTAATCCATGCGCTCACTCCGTCCGTCCGCAACGGGGTGATATCGTCGTAGGTTTCAACCCTCGAGAGCTGGACGGCCACTCCCTTCTGGCCGTGCCAGGCGTTCTCGATGAGCGTGTTCACTTTGCGGTATTCGTCGGGTCCGATGATCACATCGACGATCTGGCCCACCCCCTGGGCCTTCACGCCGCTCAGCTTGCCGCGGAGCCGCTCCGCCATACAACCCAACAATCCGACTACGACTTCCGGTTTCCTCGCCTTGAGCCGCTTGAATTCCCCGAGCCTCCCATAGACCCTCTGCTCCGCGTTTTCGCGCACGCTGCAGGTATTGACCAGAACGACATCCGCATCCTCAAGCGAGGTAGTCACTTCGTGTCCCGCTTCGGAAAGAATGCCCAGAACGACCTCCGAGTCAGAGACGTTCATCTGGCAACCGTATGTTTCGATGTAGATTCGCTTCTTTTTTTCAGCCATCGGGCTTTGGAATTAGGCTCGGAGCAACGGTCCGATTCGGGGGTAAAAACCACTTGTCAACCCAGTCTGGGGAGAAAGATACCAAGAAACTGACAGAAAGTCAAAGCATCTTCTTTCCGTTAAAGGAATTTAATACTATTGGCACAATTTAGAAGAACTTGGACGCTTTTTCGGTTTGACAAGAAGTCAGAGGTTGGATCCCATATCAATCTGCCTGGCGGTTGGGGATCCCTGATTGGGTGCATATTGCGGGGAGGGCTCAATCGGCATTCGATGTCGCCAGCCAGTCCGTAGCTTCATAATCCCGTTGACTTTAGCGAGAATTATTCCTACTAATAGGGTGCCTGCTTGTACCGGCCGATGGGGAGGCGCCACTGATCTGGGGGGAAGTTCCAGGAGGAAAGGAAGCATAATGTGAAACGTACATCCACTCTGTTGTCCACCATTCTCTTTTCCGTTCTACTCCAGGCGCAACCGAACTATCGCACCTTCGACCAGGCGGAGCTCAGTCTCCCCAAGGAGACGAAGGCGGGCAGAGTTGGGAATAGATATCTCCGCTTTATCTTCCACAATACCCGGACCGACACGGTCTGGGGCCTTCATGTTCACTTCTCCAGGGTGCCACTGGCGTTCGACGTCGCCCACGACATGCATTTACGCATTCCCTGGAATGACAGTCTCGATCTGATAACGCTCTCCGACCCGATTCTCCCGGATAGTTCTGTCGCGTTTTATCTGCTCATTCACAACAGCATTATGAAATACACGACCGTTGAATGGTGGTGGTGGCTTGGAGGAATTCCGGACAGCGACTGGCAGAACGCACCGTTAAGCCGGATCGGCCCCGTCAACGCCGGAATGCATGCTGATGGAATACTTGACACCTATATTCGGCCCAATGCCGGAAACGTGCGCGACTATCTCTATAAAAGGATCATCACAAGGCCGGATGGCCTCATCCTTGGCCTCGAGCAAAGAGATCACGACAGCGCCCGGGTGCGGGGATGGATCAGATATGTAAATGCGGACAGGAGGTTCTTTCCACACAGCGCAACTCCCCGTTGTCTCGATGAAATCGTCACCGGTTTGGGGGGAGTGAAGCCGTTCGTCGGCCAGTTGAGGAATCCACATGTACCGAAACACAACAATCTCCTCCTTGGAGACCTGCATGCCCTTAAGCTTGCGGTCATCGCGAACGATTACGGGATGACTGAACCCGACACCCCTGCCACGCGGCTGGGTGACCTGATCTACTCCGACCCCGGTAATCCGGGTGAAGCGTTTAACAATCTGACCGTTCGCCAGATTGCCCATCTGGCGGATTCGGCGCTGACCTATTGTTCGAACTTCGACCCGTCCTTCTATGGTCATGTCGACTCTGTCATCAGCCGCATCAATAACGCCTTCAACGGACCCTATACTGCGACTTCATTTCAACCCCTTCGAATCGCGGGTAGAAGTCCGCTTCCCTTATTTCTACACCCCAATGCTTCCGCATCGCCCCCCGTTCTGCATCGGGCGGGATCTGAACTTGGCGTCGATGAACCCGATCGCTTCGCGCTCGGACAGAATTTCCCAAACCCATTCAATCCTCTGACGACGATCGAATTTGAACTCGCGGACGAAGCGCTGGTAACAATCGACATTTATGACATCCTGGGCGTGAAGGTTGCCACCCTCGCTTCAAAAGAACATTTCGATCAGGGCGCGAACGAGGTGGAGTTCGACGGTTCGAGGGTTTCGTCCGGAGTCTATTTTTACCGGATCCGGGCGGAGAACCTCGATGGAAGCAGGCTTCTCTATAGCGGTATCAGGAAAATGATTCTTCTAAAATAGGATACCCCGCACGGGTTGTTCTATTGGGCGTCGGATCTATCCCTGGGGGCGTTTGTTATTGCCGGATGTGGAATACGCCCGGTCTTTTTTATGTTTTGCCCTGTAAGATGCCATCGCCTTTCGGCCTCAAACGACAGCTTTCTTTCGCCGTTCTGTGAGAAGTTGGATCGATCTCCGGAGGGCCTTCTCATCAACGAGCCGATTTGTCACGAACTTATGTAGAATGCTGGAAATCAGGGTTTGATACGGAATACCTTCCTCACGGGAGCGTTTCTTCAGTTCTTCAAGAACCATCTCCGAGATTCGGATGTTTACATTCCGCGTTTTTCGGATCCTTTCCAAAACACCTTCCAGCTTCGCGAGTTCCTTTCTCGAAATGGGGCGATAGTCTTTGGCGGAAGACTCGATTTTCCTCTCTCCCTTGTCAAGTTTTAGCTTCATGGGGCTTGCTCTCCGTATTGTCGATGGAAATCTCGGCTTGGAAATATTGTCTTGAGTACGATATTGTTTTCATCGTCTAGTACAAACGGAACGGCATGAATGTATCCGCGAATAGGGATCAGAAAAATCCACTGTCGCGGACGCTTGTTGTGTTTGACGATCTTAACGTATTGCTTCCGAATGATGAGATCGGCGACTTCTTCAAACGAAATACCTCGCTCTTTTTTGAGCTTCTTGTTCTTATCTTCGTCCCACAGAAAGTCCACGATTGAATATATGACATTATATATACAATGTCAATCTATGGAACAACCGCGGCTCCGGCACAAAACGGGGCAAACAAAGGATCCGGCTAAAATCAGATGGTGTAAGCTCCGCTCGAAATACCTTTGTCACCGGAAAGAGAAGTTTAGCAGCAACCTGGGGTGCCTGCTTTTTTCTGCCGATGTGGATTACGAGCGGCCTTTTTCGTATTTTGCCCTCCCATGCTACCATCTGATCTCCTTAAGAGCCTCCGGGAGCAGGCCAAAAAGTTAAAGAAGGCCGTGGTCCTTCCCGACGCCCTCGACAAGAGGATGCTGGAAGCGGCTGCGATTCTCTCGGAAGAAGCACTCGCGAAGCCCATCCTGGTCGGCGATGAGACGGCGATCCGTTCGAACGCCGGCTCGCTCTCGATCGATTTGAAGAACACCCGGATTGTCGATCCCTCCAAATCGGATAAGCTCAGCGATTTCACGAACCTCTTCTTCAACCTTCGGAAACAGAAGGGGATCGATCTTGACGCGGCACGCAAGGCGATGCTGAACCCTCTTTTTTTCGGAGCAATGATGGTAAGGGAGGGAATGGCCCATGGGAGCGTGGCCGGTTCCCTGTCCACCACCGGCGACGTGCTTCGCGCGGCGATTCAGGTCATCGGATTGCAGGATGGTATCGGCGTCGTGTCGAGCTTCTTCCTGATGGTCTTCCCCCACAGGGTATTTACGTTTGCCGATTGCGCAGTCGTGCCGGATCCGACGGTGGAACAGCTCGCAGACATCGCTCTGGCGACGGCGGAGAATCACCGGAAATTGAGCGGCGAGGAACCGAGAGTGGCGATGCTTTCGTTCTCTACGAAAGGAAGCGCTGCGCACCCGTTCATCGAAAAGGTGCAGCAAGCCACTGCGATTGTGCGGCGAAAGGCGCCCGGTCTCCTTGTCGACGGGGAATTACAGCTTGACGCCGCGATCGTCCCGTCCGTGGCTCGCTCAAAGGCGCCCGAAAGTCCCGTCGAAGGAAATGCGAACGTCTTAATCTTCCCCGATCTCAATGCCGGAAACATCGGTTACAAGCTCGCCGAACGTCTCGGCGGCGCGCAGGCGATCGGCCCGATCATTCAGGGCCTCCGGAAGCCGGCCTTCGACCTTTCCCGCGGATGCAGCGTACAGGACATCGTCAACACCGTCGCAATCAACTGTGTACTGGCTCCGTAGGAGCAGCTCACCCGGCGGACCTCTCCGCTAAGACCCCCCGATTTTGGACAAACCGCGACTTCTCTTCATCGACCTTTACAGGACCGCCGTCATCCTCCTGATGTTGGAGGGTCACGTCTTCCGCAGCCTCCTCAGCAGGGATTTGCAGCAGTCGGACCTCTTCCAGTTGCACGAGTTCTTTCACGGGTTGACGGCGCCGGCCTTCCTGTTCGGGGCCGGGCTGACATTTGTGATCTCCACCCGCCGGAGGTGGGCCGAATACCATCATTGGGGGGAGCCGGTTGCGAGGAGACTCAGGAGGTATCTTCTCATCCTCGCCCTCGGGCTGGTCGTGCACCTGCCGTTCTTTTCGCTCCGGAAGATCATGGTAGAAGGGACAACGGCGGACCTCCTGCAGCTCTTCCAGTCGGATGTCCTGGCATGCATCGGGTTCGGACTGATTTTCCTGCAGGGGCTGGTTTTCTTGTTCAAATCGGAGACGCGATTCTATGTGGCTGTCTCCGTTATAACGGGACTGATATGCGTTCTGACTCCGCTGTTGTGGGAGGTCGACTTCCTGAACTTCCTTCCTCTTCCGGCGGCGCAGCTCCTGAACGGGCTCCACGGATCGGCATTTCCGCTCTTCCCCTTTGTCGGATTCCTGTTCGCAGGGGCGATCGTTTCGTGGGAATTCCTCGCCGCCGCGGAGAAGGGGAGCGAAGTCCAATTCGCCCAGCGCCTTTCCATGGTCGGGACGGGTTTCATCCTGGCCGGCGTGGTCCTCGACGTGATGCCGGTCCAGATTTATCCGAGCTACAATTTCTGGTTCACGAGCCCCGAGTACTTCCTGATCCGGACCGGTGCGTTGCTATTAATAACGTGCGGGTTTTGGAGTATTGCGGGGCGTTTCCGGCAGAAGGAGGGGTACCTGACGCTTCTCGGAAGGGAATCGCTCTTCGTCTATGTGATTCACCTCTTTCTGCTTTACGGATCGGCGGTGAATCCCCAGCTTGATCTCCAGGAAATACTGGGCCAGGATCTGGGGATAGGGGCGTCGCTGGGCGTCCTGCTCGCTCTCACGGCCTTTCTCTTCGCGTGCGCAGCAGTTTGGAATTTCTTGAGAAGAAATCACCTGCCGGTGTACCGGTTGATTCAGTTGGGAGTGAGCGGAGTGTTCCTGTATCTCTTCTTTACGAGGGATTTTTAGGAGGGGCCACCTCGAGCGGCGTTCGAGTCTTGAAGAGCGCAAGCTGAAGCTTGCGCCTACCGATGCCCCTACCGTTTCCTCGTTCCCACGCTCTGCGTGGGAACGCGTATGTCGGCGCTCTGCGCCGACAAGAAAGCCCGCAAGCTAAAGCTTGCGGCTACCGATACCTCTGGACCTTTCTCTTGGTAGCCGCAGCCTTTAGGCTGCGTTACGTTTCACGCAAGCTAAAGCTTGCGGCTACCGATACCTCTGGACCTTTCTCTTTCCTCGTTCCCACGCTCTGCGTGGGAACGCATACGTCGGCGCTCTGCGCCGACAAGAAAGCCCGCAAGCTAAAGCTTGCGGCTACCGGTGCCTCTGCTGCATTCTTTTGGTAGCCGCAGCCTTTAGGCTGCGGGCTCTTCCTCTTCAAGGTAAACAAATCGTCCCGAGGATCGTCTCCCTCGTTGCCCCCGTCGCGCCCATCACGTTTGAAGGGTTCCCGCTCATCGTTTCATTCGCGAGCACCGCGAAGCAGATCGCTTCCTTGGCCCGAGAGGGAAGAGGGGTGTTGTCAGTCGTGGAAACCTTCGCACCGGAAAAGTACCTTCTCAAGGCATTCATCACATAATCGTTCCGAGATCCACCCCCGCTTACGAGAAGTTCGTCGACCGTTGCCCTTCGCCGGAGAAACTGCCGGTACCCCAAATAAATGCTGAGGGCCGTGAACTCGGACGCCGTGGCAATGATATCTTCCTTTGCTTCCCCCTTTGATCGGCGCAGAATCTCCCGGATGAACGGCCGGCCAAACATCTCCCGACCCGTCGATTTCGGCGGCCTTCGTTTCAGATAGGGATGCCGAACCATCCAGCTCAAGAGCGAAGCGAGGAGCCGCCCCCGGGACGCGATCGCTCCTCCCCGGTCATAGGATTTTCCAAAAAACTTCTGCGCGAGAGAATCGATCACCATGTTGCCTGGTCCGGTATCGAACGCGATCACGTCCTTGAGCGAGCATCCCCTGGGAAGCAGCGTGAGGTTTGCGATTCCGCCGATGTTAAGCGCCGCCCGGGTCCGTTTCCGCGAGCGGAGCAGAATGTAATCGACATACGGAACGAGGGGAGCCCCGGATCCCCCCACCGCCACGTCGGCGAGGCGAAAGTCGCCCACAGTGGCGACGCCGGTGAGCTTCGCGATCACCGACGGGCTTCCGATCTGGAGCGTGCCACGGATCCTTTGTCCGAACATCGTTTTCAGAAGGGGCTGATGTTGAATCGTCTGCCCATGCGACCCGATCAGGTCAATCTTTTCCAACTTCCTCCCCGAGCGCCTGACGATCTTCTTTACCGCGTCGGCGAACAACTCCGCCAGAAGGACGTTAAGCCTCGTCACATCGTCGAGGCGCGCCGTGTCCGGATCCGAGTTTTTGAGAATGAATTTCTTCAACGCGGGGTGGTACGGATAGGTCTGAAATTCCAGTTCCCGGACGCGCGTTCCGGCGCCGGAGCCCGTCACTTCGACAAGGACTGCGTCAATTCCATCCGCCGACGTCCCCGACATCAACCCGACGACCAATTTCTTCTTTTTGGCGGACACTCTTCTGGTAATCTTGATTCTTGAACTTTAGCGGGAGGTTCTTATATTAGGCATCGATGCCCGGTAAAAGCAAAAAGAATATCGCCACTCCTCTCGACGGTCCTCTCATCGGCGCGCACGAATCGATCGCCGGCGGAATCGAAACGGCCTTCGAGCGAGGCGACCGCGCCGGCTGCAGGACGCTCCAGGTCTTCACGAAGAACAGCAATCAGTGGCGCGCGAAGCCCCTCAGCGAAGAGGCCATCGCAAACTACAAAACCGCCGCTTCGAAATCAACAATCAGGCCTGTCGTCGCTCACGATTCATACCTGATCAACCTCTGCGCGACCGACCTCTCCATCCTGGAAAAATCCCGCGAGGCGTTCATCGATGAGTTGCAGCGCTGCGACGCGCTCGGGATTCCCTACCTCAATTTCCATCCCGGAGCCCATATGGGCGCGGGGGAGGAGGAGGGGATCAAGAAAATCGTCGAGTCCCTGAACCAGGCGCACGAAGCGACTCAGGGTTTTAAAGTCATGAGCGTCCTCGAAACTACAGCTGGACAGGGATCCGCGATCGGCCACCGGTTCGAGCAGCTCAGGGCGATCATCGACGAAGTAGACGATCCCGCCAGGATGGGCGTGTGCATCGATACCTGCCATATTTTTGCAGCCGGCTACGACATCAGGTCGAATGAGGCCTACCAAAAGACTATCACCGAGTTCGACCAGATCGTCGGATTGCGCCGCCTGGTGGCGATTCACATCAACGATTCGAAAAAGCCGCTCGGCTCGAAAGTCGACCGGCACGAACATATCGGAAAAGGAGAGATCGGGAAGGAGGGATTCCGGTGCCTGATGAAGGACGAACGATTGGCACAAATCCCGAAGATCCTCGAGACGCCGAAGGGGGAGGACCTCAAGGAGGACAGGATGAACCTCGCACTCCTCAGGAAGCTCGCGAAGTAGTGCGCTATCCAGCTCGTCATGCTGACATGCTTCAGGTCAGCATCTTATCCCTCGTTTCGGTGCTCTGTGTGGGAACAAGATAGAAAGATCCCGACCTGAAACATGTCGGGATGACGGGCGGAGATAAAAGTCCGGGAGTTGTGGAGTTGATCCTGATTTGACATCCTCCGATTTAGATTTATATTGCAGGAGGGAGGCGGCGGAAAAATGCGATGCCGGAAACTGATGAACTGACCCTCAAGGAACTTCTCGCCAGGCATACCCGGTCGGGCGAGCTGTGCCGGGAACTGGGGGACGGCAAACTCGAGTGCTTCGCCTGCGGTCACCGCTGCGTCATCGGCCCGGGGAAGGACGGGATCTGCCGGGTCCGCTTCAATCGCGACGGAAAGCTCTATGTCCCCTGGGGGTATGTCGGCGCCCTCCAGCTCGATCCCGTCGAGAAGAAACCGTTCTTCCATGCCCTCCCCGGAAGCCGGGCGATGAGCTTCGGCATGCTGGGGTGCGACTACCACTGCGGATATTGCCAGAACTGGGTCACCTCCCAGGCGATCCGCGATCCCTCCGCGGTTTCTCCCCCCGAATTCCTCACCCCGGAAGACTTCGTAACCCTTGCAATCGAGCGCGGCGCCAGGATCGTCACGAGCACCTACAACGAACCGTTGATCACCAGCGAGTGGGCGGTGGAGATTTTCAAGATGGCGAGGCGGTACGGACTCGTCACTTCGTACGTCTCGAACGGGAACGGGACGCCCGAGGTGCTTGAGTATATCAGGCCGTGGGTGGACCTCTACAAGGTCGATCTGAAGGGGTTCGACGACAAGCGATACCGGAAGCTCGGCGGCGTGCTGGATCACGTGCTCGATACGATCAGGCGGCTTCACGAGATGAAGATCTGGCTCGAAATCGTGACTCTCCTGATCCCGGGATACAACGACTCCGAGGGGGAGATCAGGGACATCGCGCGGTTCATCGCCTCCGTTTCTCCGCAGATCCCCTGGCACGTGACGGCCTTCCACTCCGATTACAAGATGATGGACACGGGCAACACACCGGCCCGAACGCTCGTCCGGGCCGCGGAAATCGGGCAGGAAAGCGGTCTCCACTACGTGTACGCGGGAAACCTCCCCGGCCAGTTGGGCCGTCATGAAAACACCTACTGTCCTTCCTGCAAGCGTCTCCTCATCGAACGGAGGGGATTCACCGTTCTCGGGAACGCGCTCGCTGACGGCCGGTGTCCGCATTGCAGCGCGTCGATTCCCGGATTCTGGAACGTCCCCGCGGGGAATCAAACTGTTTGAATTTTCATCCCCTTTTCGTATCATCCCCTATGGCAAGCACGCGCCCTCAGAAGAAGAAACCATCCGAGATCAATCGCGCTCCGTTGAAGGAGCTCGCGATGAGCGCGGAAGATTGGGCGGAGTTCGAACATGGCGTGAGATTATTCAACGCCTGCAAGTTCTGGAACGCCCACGAGGCGTGGGAACAGGTCTGGCTGAGGCACAAGGAAGACGAGCGTTTGTTTTTCCAGGCGCTGATCCAACTCGCCGCGGCGTATCATCAACTCCTGACGAAGGCGAGCCACCGCGGATTATTGAATAACTTCGACAAGTCGTACGAAAAACTTGCCGTCTTCGAGCCCGAGTACCTGGGAGTTCTGGTCAAGCCGCTGTTGAAGTTCATCGAGGAAGGGAAGAAGGAGGCCGAACGCCTCGGCCCCGCCGGCGTTCAGGAGTTCAATCATAATCTGATACCGAAGCTGCAGTTTCACAAGCCGGTAAACCCCGATCTTAGGGTCGAAATCACCGAGGTGGTGCGCTCGGAACGGTTCAGGGACGGCGTGCGGCTCTTCAACGAAGGGTACCATTGGGAAGCCCACGAGGCGTTCGAAGACGTCTGGCGCGACCAGGAATCGGACGCCAAGACGTACGTGCAGGGTTTCGTGCAGATGGCCGCCGCGTACAGTTTCATCAAGCTCCACAAGGCCGGCAGCGCGGTCTATCTCTTCGAGAAGGCGCTACAGAAGTTCGTCGAGTTCGAGCACCTCGATGGCGGAATCGCTTTGAAGCCGTTGATCGATTCGATGCAGGTGGGGTTGCTTGCGATCAGGAGATCTGCGGGGAACGGAGAGACGAAGGTAAAAGACGCGCCTCCTCCGATGATTGCTTTGCCTCAGGGATCGTAGCGCAGCCTGAAGGCTGCGGCTACCGACGAATCCGGCACATCAGGTTAGCCGCCTTTGCGGGCCGCCTGCTCGAGCTGGAGATGCTGCTCCGTTGAGATCTTCAACCCGGTCCGGAGCTGTTGGAGCTGATCCGCCGCGCCGCTCGAAACCGACCCTCCTTGCCACGCCTGCTTCAGCGCCTGCGTGTAAATCTCAACCCTTGCCTTCTCCTCGAGCTTCTGATGTTCCTCCTCGCTGATCCCGAGAACTCCGCGCCATTCGAGGAGGATGAGGTTTACCTCCGTGGTTGCCTCTCCCCCCGCCCAGGCTTCCCGGAGGGCCCGGGTGTAGATGCCCGATAAGACCTCGGGGGGAACCTTTCGCGACGCTTCCACGTGCGCGGAGAGGAGCGCGCTCTGAGTTCTTCTGATGCTCGCTTCGAGGTCTCCCGCTTCCGCGTGCCGGGGGTCGATCGCCTGGACTTTCGCGATCTCAAGCAGGGCCTTGTCGTAGGCCTGCTGGACATGATGCTGCCTTGCGAGGTTGAGGAACTCCTGGATCTTCGCGTCGCGAGCATCCCGCTTTCCCTCTTCGCGGGCGGCCTGCAGGGCGACATCCTCTTCGTGCTTGCGCGTCTTCTCCTCCTCGAGCTGCCGCCGGAGCTCCAGCTCCACCTTCTGGCGGGCCACTTCCTCGAGGCGGCGGCGGTTTTCGGCGTCGACGCGCCTTCGTTCTTCCGCCGCGGCGAGCTCTCTTCGCTGTTCCTCTTCGCGCTTCGCGCGTTCCTCGGCGGCGATTTTCCGGCGGGCTTCCTCTTCCAGCCGCCTTTTCTCTTCTTCCGCCTTGAGTTTGGCTTCGCGCTCCGTCCTGGCCCGGGTTTCTTCCTCCAGGCGCCGCTTTTGTTCCTCAATCTTGCGGCGGGTTTCCTCTACGATCTTCGCCTGCTCTTCCTTCCGCCGGGTTTCCTCCTCGATGCGCTTTTTCTCAAGCTCCGTCCGCAGACGTTCCTCATCGAGCTTTTTGGTCGATTCCGTTTCCTGGCGCCGGAGATCCTCGACGAGTTTTTTCTGCGCCTCGGCGGCGAGGGCGCGGTCCTGCTCGGCCTTCATCCGCTGATCTTGTTCCCGCCGTTGAACGATCTCGAGCTCGAGCGCCTTTCTCTTCTGATCTTCGTCGGTCCGTTTGGGGGCCTCGGCCGCTTTCTGCATCTGTTCGGGAACAGCCGTCGCCGGGTCCGCCGGCTGCGTTGCCGCCGTTTCCGGGGCGGTTTGCTGTTCGGCCTGCCTTAGCCTCGCTTCCTCCGCGCGCCTCCTGATCGCGTCAGAGACATCGCTTCTCTCGGCCTTGATCTCGGCCGGTTGCTGTTGCGCCGCCGGCGGAGCGGCGGCTTGCGGGAGGGCAGCCTGGGGTCCGGCGGTCTGGGGGGAGTCCGGTCCTCCGGCCCTGCCCCCTTTCTTCATGTTCCGGAGGCGCTCCTTGTAGGCCCTGGCGTAAAAATTCTGCGGGTCGAGCTCGATCGTCTTGTCGATCTCGACGATCGCGCTGTCGATGTCTCCCGCCTTCATGAATTTGTCTGCGCTCTTCAGAAGCTCGCTCGCCTGTTTCTTTCTGGCGTTGTCTTCCGGGCTGAGGACTTTTTTCTTCGTTAGCATAACGGCAGGGGAGATTGCTTCTGAAACATGGTCGTTGTTTTCATGCTACATCGCCTGTTCGATGGCTGTCCGAAATTCCGGCTGGTCCGAAAGGTTGTAAAAATCCGCGCTCGCAAGCTCGTCGAGGCGGTAACTCAGCCTGACGGCGTCGCTCAGGGCGCGGAGTGCGTTCTCCTTCGCTTTCTCATCGATCTTTTTCTCTTTCTGCGAGTACATCTGAAGCGAGTACATCTGCGCGATCCGGTACTTCACCTCGGGATTGTCCTTTCCCGCCTTATCCGCCTTGAGCGCGAGATCGGCCGCCTCGGTAAATTTCCCCTGGCGGGTGAGCGTCAGGGCGAGGTACGTCATGGCCCGCACGTCCTTGGGGTCCTTCTGGACCGCGGAACGGAGAATCGTTTCGCCTTTTGCCAGGAGGGCGCCGGCATCGACCGGCTTGCCAGTCACCTGGAGCAGCCGGGCCAAACGGTACATCGTCGAGTAATCACCCGGTTCCGCCCGCAACTTCTCCCGGCATGCGGCCGCCACGCGGTCGCTCTGCGTGAGGGAAAGGTCGGGGTCGAGCACCACCGCGTCCGCAAAAGGCCCCACGAGATAGCTGGCTGAATCCCCGGACCATTGGGCTGCGCTCACCGAATAACTCCTCCCCTCGCGCGTGGTGCCTGCGAGGCGGTGCGCGACCGCATAGACATGCAGGAGGTCGGGGTCGAACGGATCGAGCGCGTAGGCTTTCCCGAGCACCGCGAGGGCGTCCTTGTACTTGCCCACTTTCAAAAGGACCTTGGCGCGGGTTAAGAGGTTCGTTCCGGAGCTCGGCGAGTACCGGAGCGCGGTATCAATCACCGCGAGGGCGGCGTTATTATCATTCCGCTGCGAACGGATGGAGCCCAGAACGCGGTACCCCTCGCTGATCGACGGGTCGAGCGAGACGGCGCGCGTCGCAAAGTCCATGGCCTGGGAGAGCGCGGGCTCGGTCCCCTCCCAGTTCCGTTCGACGCGGGTCGCAAGGACGGCGCCGGCGGAGGCGAGCGCTTCAGGAAAGTTTTCATCCTGCCGGGCCGCTTCCTGGAACAGGACGAGGGCATTCTGCGTGCTTTCCGGGGTGACGCGGCGGGTCAGTTCCAACCCCCGCATGTACAACTCATACGCCACATTGTTCGGCCGGCCTCTTCGTGAGGCGAACCCCGAGGGCCTCTCGGCGAGCTCCGAGCCCATCGCGGAGGCGAGTTGCATCGGAATCTGTTCTCCGACGACTGCCAGGCTTTCCGCGGGTGTCTCAAAATGTTGTTCCCAGACAGGGTTGCGGAGAGAATCGATCATCTTGACGTTGATGGCGTATCCGGTGGCAGTCCGGAAGATCGACCCCCGGAGCGCGTAGCGGAAACCGAGACGGAAGGCGGCCTGATCCGGTTCCGGGGACTTCCGCGCAAGCTGATAGGCGGAGGCGAAATCCATGACGATGAACGATTTGTAGCCCCGGAGCCCTGCAGCCGTCACCTCGCCGAGCGAAGATCCGAGCGCCCTGTCTTCGGGGACATCCGACGGGCTGGTCAAGGGCAGCACGGCGATCGAAATTGTCTTGGTCGGACTGCTTCTCCGGAGCTCGAGGATGACCAGTATGCTCACGACGAGGATGGCAATGACGGCCACGACCATCATGGCGGACGCGTAAGCCTTTTTCTTCGCCGTGATGGGGGAGCCTGCGAGGTGGAGGGGGCGTTCTTTCTTTGCTGGTTTTTCGGCTCCCTCTTTTCCTCCGGTTTTCTTTCCCTGCGCCTCTTTGATCTGGCGCTCGATCTCGAGGGCCTTTGCGTTCGCGGGGTCGTTGACGAGGGCCTTCGCCACCTCAACGGAAGCGTGCTCGAGGTCTCCGTCTGCGAAGAATACCTCGGCGCGGGCGATCAGCGACTGGATCCGTTCCTCGCGCTCGCGGCCCTGGGCCCGGGCTTCTTCTTCCTTCTGACGGCGCGCCTCCTCTTTGCGCTTAATCTCGTTTTCTTTGCGCGCGCGTTCTTCCTCGCTCCGCTTTTTCTCGGCTTCGAGGATTTTCGCCCGCTCTTCCTCGCGGCGCGCCCGGTCCTTCTCCGCGGCGGCACGGAGCTCTTCTTCCCTCCGTTTACGTTCGGCCTCTTCTACCGCCCTCTTCTCTTCCTGCTCCTTGCGGCGGAGTTCCTGTTCCTGCCGCTGGCGGGCCTCGATCTTCTTCGAAGCCTCTTTCCGGATCCTGCCGAGAATTGCCTCTTCTTGAGTCTTGAGCGATGCCTCCAGCCGCTGGCGCTCTTCCTGCGCCTCGCGAAGCTTCTTGGCGTAGGCCTGGGAGTCTTCTGCCAGACGGTTCTTGGTGTGTTCGCGGGCGCGCTCGTCCGCCTCCCTTGCGATTTTGCGCGATTCCTCCTCGAAGGTGCGACGCTTCGTCTCTTCAGCTTTGCGCTGAAGCTCTTCCCTGAATTGCGTTTCCCCCTGGTCCGGCACCAAATCACCCTCTCGTCGTGGACTAATAAGAAACAGGCAAAATATAGAGAAATGACCTCCTAATGTCAATAAGGCGGTATCGGGCGTCATGCCTCAAAAACGGGTAAATCGGCCACCGGCGCGGCAAATCGAGAATAATAGTGGGAGCCGTGGCGGCTCCCACCCACTCAATCTTCTGGAAGATGCTTCGTGAGCCACTCGCTCACAGGAGCAAGGACAGGTCCGGCGAAAGGTTTGATGAGTGTTACGACGAGGAGGTGAACGTTCTTGCTCAGGAACGGGAGGATCTTATTGAAAATCGTCCGTGTCTTTTCATCCGTTTCGATGGCATAGGAACCTTCGGCAAGCTGAATATGCTTGTATTGATTAACGATGTTAAGGACGGATTCAGTCTTTGCGCCCTGGCTTGCGTAATCGTATGTGATTAAGAGTACTGACATAATGATCTCCTTTTCATGATGTGTTCTGACGGCCGCTCTACGTTACCTGCTATCGAACCAATCAATATGACGGCTTACCAAACTGAGGAACAGCGAAAAGGCGAAGGAACGAAATCGAACCGGGTAGGAGTGCAGCGAACGTTGATTGACCAAACATCCTCGGTGAACATCGCCCTTGGGATGGCGCGAATCCCGGTCACCGTGAGCTGACATACCAATAAGGATCATACCCGGATGAATAGCGAGGCATTAATTTCATTTAATAGAATTGTAGCATAATTTCGGGGATTTCCCGACCCGCGCAGGCGATCCTGCATTCAAAAGGGATTGATTCTCGGAGGGGCAAAGTCGTATATTATGGTAGGGGGTTCGGCAGATGCCCGGCGTTTGGTGAAATCCGTAATCCGATCTTTACGCCTTCCGGCAGAAAGGAGTGCCCCTATGTTATACACAATCGCCTTCGTTTTGATCGTATTGTGGCTCCTCGGGTTCATCAGCTCCTACACGATGGGCGGTTTCATCCACATCCTTCTTGTCATTGCCATCGTGATCGTCCTGGTCAGAGTGATTCAGGGACGCAACCCGATCGGGAAATAAAAATTACGAGGCATTCCACTTATCCGATCGTCTCTCTCGTCGTGTTCCTCGCCGTTCACCCGGGGAGAGCGCAGAACCGTGGCGCGGGCTCCGGCGTGACCGCGCCTTCGGCCGCGCGGCCGGACACTCTTCCCCAGCATACGGAGGGAGTCAGCACGAAGCCTCCGAACGTATCGTACAGGGACCCCGCGGTCTCAAATATCTATGGAGACCTCCTCGACGACGATCCGGCGGCCAACCCGCGATCCCCGGTGTGGATTCCTGTTCTCGGGGTGGTCGGAGGCAACGTCTTCACATGGGCGGTGGACAGGTATATCTCAAATGCCGATTACTCGAGGGTCGGGTTTCAATCCTGGAGAAAGAACTTCCAGGAGGGGTTCGAATGGGATTCGGACGGATTCGAGATGAACCACTTTTTCCATCCGTACGGCGGGGCGATGGCGTTTACCGGCGGCCGGGCGAACGGGTATGGTTTCTACGAATCTGTCCCTTTCGCATTCGGGAGCAGTCTGATGTGGGAGATGGTCGGAGAGAATACGCAGCCGTCGTATAATGACCTGATCAACACGACGGTGAGCGGCGCGTTCGGGGGAGAAGTGCTCTACCGGTTGAGTTCGAATATTCTGGACGACCGGGCGACGGGGGCGGCGAGGTTCTTTCGCGAGTTGCTCGGGACGGTGATCAACCCGAGAAGGGGATTCAGCAGGCTGACCGAGGGAAGATTGTTCCGGTTGAGCTCGAAAGAGGTCTACCAGAAAGAGCCCCTGAACGTCACCTTTTCCCTCGGGGCGCATAACATCGATGTGGGGTCCATCTTCGGAACGGGAATCACGAACCTGACCACGACCGCCCAATTCGTGTACGGAAATCCGTTTGAACTCAGGTCGAGGAAGCCGTTTGATTTCTTCAAGCTTCGATTCGACATGGACTTCGGGCCGGGTCCGACGCTGATCGACAATATCATCGGATATGGACTCCTGTTCGGATCGAACACACGGGCGGGGCATCTCAATATCATCGCCGGGGGGTTCCAGCATTTTGACTACTGGAATAATACCACCTACCAGGTGAGCTCGTTCGGTTTCGGGGGAGGAATCATGTCGCAGTTGCCGTTCATGATGAACTCCCGGCTGGAATCGGCCCTCCATCTTGCGGTCATACCGTTGGGAGCGGTCAGCTCCCCCTATGTCAATGTCGGCGACAGACGGTATGTGTACGGAGGCGGCATGCAGGCGAAGGTCGAGAATATTCTCGACCTGGGGTGGGGAAGCCTCACAACGGACTATTTCTTATATTGGATCCATACCTACGTCGGAGCGTCCGGAAATAATCTGATCGGCATCTTCAAGCCGAGACTCACGGTCCTGCTTCACAGAAATATCAGCGCGGGATTTGAATACCTCCTGTACCATCGAACAGCCGACTTCGACGAGTTTCCCGGATTCTTTTCGGTCCACTCCGAGGAGAAGGTGTACGTGATGCTCAACCTGGAGAACTTCGGAATCACGGAATGATTGTCGCCTCGTCCTCGAAGCCCCGCTCCCGATCCTTCCGGCGCAAGTTCTGGTTGACGGTCTCCATCGTGGTTGCCTGTCAATCGGCCCTCCATGCTCAGAACAAGTACGACTTTCCCCAGTTCGGCGCCGAATCGCAGATCTTCTTCACGCAGCCTCTTCGCTGGAAGGGAACGGACTGGCTCAAATTCGGATTGACGGGCGCCGCGACGATTCTCGCAATGGCGGCGGACCAACCCATCCGCGACGGGGTTCTGAGAGATCAGAGATATTACAACAGCGCTCCGATCGAGGCCGGCAGAGTCTGGGGCGAGGTCTACATGCCGATCGCGCTCTTCACGGGTTTTGCAATCCATTCTCTGGTCGAAGACGACATCGGGACGCGAAAAATCGGCTATGAGATCGGCCAGGCCTCCCTCTATGCCGCGGCAATCACCTACACGATGAAGTTTGCGTTCGGAAGGGCGAGACCGTACACCGGCGAGGGCGCCGGGAGCTATCATCCCTTCTCGATTTCTGACGACGACTATCATTCGCTTTCAAGCGGGCACGCCACAGTCGCATTCACGCTCTCGACCGTCATTTCAAGGAACGTTCATCCGCTCTGGCTGAAGATTCTGGTCTATCTGCCCGCCGTCCTCACTCCGGTCTCCAGGATCTATCAGGACCAGCACTGGGTGTCCGACAATCTCCTCGGCGCGGCGGTCGGATTTTTCGTCGCGACATGGGTGGTCGACCTTCATGAACAGCAGGAGAGCCGCATCGGGTTGTCTTCCCCGTATCCGCTCACGCTGAGAATAATTATCAATTGAGGTACGCAATGCAATCTCTGTTTCAACTCAATCACCATTACCGACAGAAAGGAGAAGCGCACATGATCAAGCAATCAAGCTATCTCATCGGGCTGGCAGTCTTCCTCTATCTGACTCCGGCATTCGGCATGAGCCAATCGAAGCAGGACACGGCCGTGGCAAAAGCCGCCAGAGCATTGGAGAAGGGAAAGGAGGGGACAAAGGAAGGGTGGCAGAAAACGAAGGAGGGAACAAAGGAGGGTTGGGAGAAGACAAAGGAAGTAACCAACAAGGGCGTGGAGGGAACTGAGAAGGGCTGGGAGAAAACGAAGGAGGGGGCGAAGTCGGCGTACCATGAAGGGAAAAAAGGCGTCAAGAAAGGCGCGAAGTGGACGGAGAAAGCTGCCAAGAAGGGTTGGAAAAAAACAAAAAAGGTGGCCCATAGAGTCGGCGAGGGCTTGAAGGACGATGACGACAAGAACGAGGGGGAGAAAAAGACCCCATAGAGGCCGGGCCATGACGAGCGCGGCGGTTCCCCCGTGCACGGGATCAGTATGCCGCTGAAATCATTCCCGAAAACACCGTTTGCCCGGAAGGTCGCTTGGTACGCGGGTATCGCCGTCGCGGGGGTCGCACTCGTCTGCATGTCGATTTTTCTTTTCGTGCCGGACGCCTATCTCGACGGTTTTGTCGCCCGCCGGATCATCCGTGCTTTTGACGAGGCCTATCCGGATTACACGCTGGCGATCGGCAAGCTGCATTACTCCCTTCTGAACAATCGCCTCGAATGCGATTCCGTCCTGATCGGGAAGCGTGATTCCACCATTTCCTGCAGCGTCGGCAGGTTTTTTGTGGCCGGGATCACCAGGAGACAGCTCCTCTGGGGCGGGGGGGTCGCTCCGGACAACCTCGTGAGCTCCACGGCGGGGGTGGAACGAATTCTGATGATCTTTCCGATGTCGGGATACAAGCTGAGTTGCGACCGCATTCGCGTGTCGGTCCCGGACTCGGTGGTGGTCCTCGAAAAGCTCGAGTATCGTCCGCTCGGAAGCGACGAGGAGTTCTTCGCATCGAGCAAGACGAGGAGAACCCGTTACCGCCTTCTCCTCCCGAGGTGCAACGTCATGGGCTCGGCCTGCCTCCGGCTTCTGGAAGGAGAAGTCCGGTGCACGCGGACGGCGTACATCGAATCGGGCTCCCTCGACGTCCTCATCAACAGGGACAGGCCCGCCGAGACTGAAATCGCAAGCCCGCCAAATGAGATTCTCTCTTCGATACGGAAGACGTTTCAAGTCGACAGTCTCCACCTCGCGAACGGGCATTTGAAGTACGGGGAGCGGTATCAACCCGGTTCGAAGCCCGCCATCTTGACCCTCGAGGACACTCAACTTACACTGGCATGGATCGAAGGAAAGGGAGGCCAGGACACCGCGACCCTTCAGGCCGACGGACGGCTGATGAACGCAGGCCGGCTCGATGTGAGTATTTCGATGCCCATCGCATCCCCGGGGTTCTCGTTCCATTACTCGGGCCGCCTCGGCAAAATGGAGCTGAGCGATTTCAATCCGTTCATCGAAATCTCCGAACAGAAGAGGCTCAAGACCGGAATCCTCCATGGCTCGACGTTCGATATCGATTCGGAGGCGGGAAGGGCGAGAGGCACGGTCACCGCAATCTATAAGGACCTGAAAATCGCCGCAATCTCGGACCGCACGGGGGACGAAGGAGGCGTAGGAAATAAGATCGTCTCATTCATCGGGAATAACATAAAGCTGCGGACGACCAATCTGCCGGATGAATCGGGCTCTATGAAGATCGGCAGGGTAAAGTACGAGAGGAAAAAAGACGAGGCGTTTCTCGCCTTCGCGTGGTACGCGCTTCGCACCGGATTGAGCGACATCGTCGGATTTTGACCGGAATTCTGTTATATTGGTCGCATTCATAACCGAACAGAGTGATAAAAAAGGATGCCGAAAAATAGCCGCCCCCGGAAAACCCCGCCCGCAAATCGCGGTCCGTTTCGCGGACTCGACCGGCGGTACGACGTCCAGGATGTCGCCGCGATCGATGTCGCGGTTCTCGAGACGTTTCCCTACGAATACCCCGGGAGAAGGATCGTCGTCAACATCGACACCGACGAATTTACGGCGGTCTGCCCTTATTCCGGCCTGCCCGACTTCGCGACAGTCCGGATCAATTACATCCCGGGCACGCGCCTGCTGGAGCTGCGTTCGGTGAAATATTACCTCCTCTCGTACCGCAATGTCGGCATCTTCCAGGAGCACGTTGTCAACAGGATCCTGAACGATCTTGCGGCTTGCTGCAAACCGAAGTGGATGGAGGTCGTCGCCGATTACAGGATCCGCGGAGGGGTCCATTCGATCGCGACCGCGGAAACGGGGAGGAAGGGAGGATGAAAACCTTCCTCATCCTCGGGTCGTTGTCCGCCTTCCTCGCGGTGGCGCTCGGGGCGTTTGCCGCGCACGCGCTCAAGGAGAAGCTTCCCGCCGATATGCTCGCCGTCTTCGAAGTGGGAGTCCGCTACCACCTCTATCACTCGCTCGCCCTCTTCGTCGTCGCATGGGTGGGTTCGCAGTTCCCGGGATCGAATATGGACGCGGCGGGATGGCTCTTCGTGGCGGGGATTATTCTTTTCTCGGGGAGCCTCTACGCGATGAGCGTGACGGGAAGCAGGTCGCTGGGAATCATCACCCCGTTCGGAGGTCTCTGCTTTCTCGGAGGCTGGATCTGGATTGCGTACGGGGTGTGGAAGTCGACAATGTCATCCTGATGCCTCCCTTGTCATCCTGAGCGAAGCGAAGGATCTTCCCGGCCGAACGAACGGGATCCTTCGGTCGCTACGCTCCCTCAGGATGACAACTACTTCTTCCTCTCCCTCCGGTGCTTCAGGTACTCCACCACCGCCGGGATCGTCGAGACCACGATGATGGCGGCGATCACCAGGGAAAAATTATTCTTGATGACGGGTATGTTCCCGAACAGGTACCCGCCCCACACAAACAAACCCACCCACGCTATCCCCGCCGCAATGTTGTACGTCATGAAGCGGCCGTATTTCATCGAGGCGATCCCGGCGACGAACGGTGCGAACGTCCGGATGATCGGCAGGAACCTCGCGAAGACGATGGTCTTGGCGCCGTATTGTTCGAAGAACCGGCGGGCCTTCTCCAGGTAGGCCATGTTGATCCAGCGGATTGTTCGTTTCTGCTGGAGGGTGGGCCCGACCAGGTAACCGATCCAGTAGTTCGTCGTATTTCCCGCGATCGCGGCGGCCGAAAGCGCCATGAACAGCCAGAACGGATCGAGGCCCCCGGTGGCCGAGATCGCCCCCGCCGCAAAGAGAAGCGAGTCTCCCGGGAGAAAAGGCGCCACCACCAGCCCGGTTTCGCTGAAGATGATCGCGAACAAAATCCCGTACGTCCAGAGCCCGTAGGCGGCGATCAGCTCGTTGAGATGGACGTCGAGGTGGAGGAGAAAATCGACGACTGTATGTAGGAATTCCACGCGGCTAGCGGCCCGGCTTCTCGTCCACCAGAGCGAAGTCCATCTGGCGTTCTTCCGGATCGACCCGGATCACCTTCACGGTGACCTTGTCGCCCAGCCGGTATCTCTTCTTCGTCCGGCGTCCGATGAGGGAGTAACGCTTCTCGTCGTAGACGTAGTAATCGTCCTCCAGGTCGCGCATGCGGATGAGCCCCTCCACGAGCAGGTCGGCGATCTGGACGAACATTCCGAAATTGGTGACCCCGGAGATGATCGCATGGAACACATCCCCGATGTGCCGCTTCATGTACTCCACCTGCATGACTTTCACCGATGCGCGCTCGGCGTCCGTCGCGACGCGTTCCCTGTCCGAGGCCTGCTTGCAGATCTGGGGAAGCTGCTCCGCAACCTCGAGCCTTCTCCGGTGCGGCATCTTCGCCGCGTATTCGCTGAGAAGACGGTGCACGATCAGGTCGGGGTAACGGCGGATGGGCGAGGTGAAATGCGTATAGTAGCGGAAACCGAGCCCGAAGTGGCCGATGTTCGTTTCGGAATAGATCGCCTTCGCCATCGAACGGATCGCCACTTCGTTGATGACGTTTTCCTCCTCCTTCCCCTTCACGTCGTTCAACAGCTTCTGGAGCGCCTTGCTCGTCACCCCGCCATGGAGGTTGAAGCTGTATCCGAGATGATCGACGAACGATCCCAGGTCCTTCAGCTTTTCGGGAGGCGGCTGATCGTGGATGCGGTAGACGAAGGGGTTGATATCCCCTTCCTTCTTCGCGAGCCCGATATGCTTCGCGACCACCTGGTTGGCGAGGAGCATGAACTCTTCGATCAGCCGATGGGCGTCGAGCCGGACTTTCTTGAGAATCTCCGCCGGCTTTCCCGTCTCGTCGAACCGGAACTTCGTTTCGACCGTTTCGAAGTCGATGCTTCCTTCCTTCAGACGCTTCTTCAGAAGCGTCTGGCTGAGGCCGTGCAAAAGCCCGATCTGAGCGGCGAAATCGCCCCTGCGCGTTTCGATAATCTTCTGTACCTCCTCGTATGAGAACCGGCGCTTGCTGTGGATGACGCTTTTCTCGATCCGGTAGCTCTCGACGGTTCCTTTGGGCGTGATGTCCATGATCGTGGAGTAGGTCAGGCGGTCCTCGCCCGGCCGGAGGCTGCAAATGTCGTTTGAAAGCCGCTCGGGAAGCATCGGGATCACCTCATCCGCCAGGTAGACGCTCGTCCCCCTTTTGAGCGCCTCCGCATCCAGCACCGACCCCTCCCGCACGTAGTGGCTCACGTCGGCGATGTGCACCCCCACGCGGAAATTCCCTCCGGGGAGGCTCTCGATGGAAACCGAATCGTCGAAATCCTTCGCGTCCTCCGGATCGATCGTGATGCAATCGGACGCTCGCAGGTCGAGGCGCTTCTTATACTCCTCTTTCGGGATGATGTGCGGGATGGCAGCCGCCTCGCTGTCGACTTCGCGTGGGAAGTGAAGCGGAAGCTGAAACTCGCGCGCAACGGCGGTCATCTCGGCGCCCACCTCGCCCGATTTTCCCAGGATCTCGACGACATGCCCCTCGGGGTTGACGTTCGGAGATTCCCACTCGTCGATCACGGCGACGACCTTCGAGCCTGGCCGGGCTCCTTTCGTCTTGCCCTGGGCGATATAGACGTCCCGCGGCACCTTCCTGTTGTCGGGCACGACCACGAAAAAGTTTCTGCTCTTCTGGAAAACGCCCACGACCGGCTGGCGGCTCCGTTCGATCACTTCGACGATTTCTCCCTCCGGGATCGCGTTCGCCCCCGCCTCCTTCAGGCGCTCGGACTCGAGCGCGAGGGGAACGACCGCGACGGTGTCGCCGTCAAGCCCGGTGCCGATGAAATTCGAGGGGATGGAGAGTTCCCCCGTGAGAGGCGGAAGCAGTTTCACGAACCCCGCCCCCTTTTTATTCATCGAGAGCGTTCCGACCATCCGGCGGCCCCGGGCGGTTTCTCCCGTGGGGGCCACGCCGTGGCCGTACTGCCGGTGGGCGCCGCGCTGGATCGTCTTCGACATATGCAGTTCGTTCAGGGCCTTCTGGAGAAGGCGGTACTCCGCCTCTCCGGTCATCGAGAGCCGGCGGGCAAGGACTCTCGACTTGAACAGTTCGTTCGGGTGCTTCGCAAGGAACCGGACGACGGATTCCTTGATTGATGCGAGATCGTATGATGGCATTGGTTTCCGGTTTAGAAAGAGAATCGATAGAACAGGCGGGCTTCGTTCGTTAGTTTTCGCTCCTCCGAGAGGTCTCCCTCGACCCGCCGCTGTATTTCCAGGAAGAGATTGTGGATTGAAGACGCTTTCAACACGTCTCCGAGGCTCATCGAGTAGCTGACGTTCGCGTTCCCGATGTCGTTAAGAATCTTGCCGCCGACCTGCCAGTACCCCTTGAACGCCTCGCCGCTGAGACGGACGTTCGCGCCCTGGCCGACGTTCCCGCCCTGGTAGTTCACCTCCGCGCTCCTGATGAACGGGAATTCCTCGCGAAGGAAATCCGAGAGGGCTCCGGAAAGCAAGCCCGTGGTGAACCCCGATCCAGCGGTGGCTCCCACGCTCGTCGCAATGTCGCCCCGTTCCCTCGAGGAGAGGTCGTCGCGGAACCTTCCGGTCAGGATGAAGGAGATCGCATCGGACTGCACGTCGCCTCCGCGCGCCTCCGAGGACCAGTCGACCGGCTCCTCGCCGGGCTGGAGCTGAACTTTCATCGACATGGCGAGCTTCGGCTCGTTCCGGGTGCCGGTGATGTTGAGCTGGACGATGACCTTCTGCAGCAGCGAATCGTGGGCCGGATCGGCCCGGTATCCCACATAGTTGGCCTCGATCTCAAGTTCCGGATTGTCCCACTGTCCCACAAACTTCAGTTTTCCCGACGCGTCGAACCGCTTGAAGAAATTGTAGTAGGAATTGGGAGAGACGGTGATCTCGCCGGTGAGGCTCATGTATCCCCGGTTATTGACAAGGCTGACCCTCCCCTCGAGCTCGGCGTAGAGTTCTTCGTTCGTGCTCGGGGTAAAGATCATCTTGATCGAGTTGTTCCCGCGCGTCTCGATGCTGAGATCGTACCGGAGGCGGTCCAGGAACGTCGTCTTCACGACATGGTCGTCGACCGGCCGGGCGATCGGCTTGATCTCATTCCCGGCATAGAACTTCGAGGGCCGGGTGGTCTGCGCGACCGGCTTGGAGGTGTCGTCGACGACGACGTAGTTGAGGGAGAGCTGGGAGCTCGATCCTTCCGCTTCGTAGGTCGGCGGTGAGGTCAGATTTGCGCCCTGGAGGTAGAGATTACCGCTCAGATAAGGATGGCTGATGGTCCCGACGAGATGGAGGCCTTCCGGACCGGTCGCGGTCGGGAGCGTGCCGTAAATTGCCGCGCGGGTCTTTTTCGTGGCGTCGCTCATCAGCAGGATCTGCCCGTTTGCGGTCAGGTCGAGCGAGTCGATCTGGTAGTTCTTGATGCTCAGCGATCCGGTCACCTGCATGTCCTCGGGAGCGACGGCCCGCTGGAGACTCCGTACCGCAAGGTTCTTCACCACGATCTTGTTCCGTGTCGCTTCCAGATCGGCGGCGAGCGCGTACGGGACATTGTTCGGCGCGAACGTAAAATCGACGTCCTTGAGCGTGATCGATCCCGAGTACTCGGGATCCCGGGGGGTGCCCGCGACCGAGATGTCGGCGTGCAACGTCCCATGGACGTTCTGAAACTCGCTGTGGAGCGGATCGAGCACGCTCAAATCGAACCCCTGGGAGACGACCTGAATGTTCTGCGGCTCGTCCGGGAACCGCTCTTTCACCCCTCCGAACGCGAGGTTGATGGGGAGGGTTCCCTTCACGCTGAGGCTCGGCACCGAATCCTTCTGCGATTTCTTGACCACGAAGTCGATCGTCGCGATCGAGTCGCGGTACCGGACGCCGGCATCGATCGATCCGATCCGGGTCTGCCTGTAGAAAATGCTGTCGCTCGTGGCGGTGAAGGTGATGACCGGGTGCGAAGTCGATCCCTCGAGGTGGAGCTTCGCGCTCGTGTGGCCGTGGAACGCCTGGTCCGGGCGCAGGAGGACGGGGTTGCGCGTCAGGAAGCCGAGCGAAGCGACGTCATAGTTGTTCAGGAGCGCGTCGAAATCGAACTCCCCGTTGTGATGAAGGACGCCCGTCAGGGAAAACTGCTCCCCGTTCCTCACCATCAGGGCGTGCATGACCCGGGTCCCGTCGGAATTCAGGCGGAACTGGACGTCCTGGTCGTTCTTCCAGCGGTACTCGCCCGACTTGAACGTCAGGCTGTCGAAGTCGAACGCGTACGTGTGGGGTTGAACCGCCGTTTGCCCCGCCATCACGATGGAGTAGAGGGAGTCGACGAACCCGTTGATCGCGATAGTCCCCTTGTAATTGTGGTACTCAAGGCGGAGGGAGAAGCTGTCGATGGTCATCCCGTTCACCAGGGCGTTTCCGACGCCCAGTTTCAACCCCGCGGAGAGCTGATCGAACGTCCGGGTGTCGGCCAGGGAATCGAGCTTGAGCGCGACGGTGGTCCGGTTGAGGAGGAAGCCCTGCTCGTAGGAACCGAGGAAGAACTCGTCGACTGAGCCGTTGCAGGAAAACGACAGTTGTTCGTCGGTGCCGTGGAGGGAGCCGGTCAGGGTTCCCCGCCCGTCGAACCGCTTTCCCTCGATGAGCGTGGCGACGGGCTCGAGGTCTTTGACCCGGAGCGTGTAATCGAAATCCATCCTCCGCTGCGCGGGGGTGTGCGGAGGAATGGCAAGCCCCGGCTGTTTCACCCTGATCGATTCCGCGGGGAGGGCGTGTTCCTGAATTGTTTCGAGAAGGTTGGCCGTCTGGTGGACGAGGACCGCCTCGGTCAGATCGAGATCGAACTTTCCGTTCAGGTCAAGGTCGAGGATCGAAGATTGGAGCGACAGCCGTTTGCTCTCGATATTGTGCTGATCGAGAAACACCCGGATCTCCTGCTCCGAAACATTGTGTCCCTGGAATATCGAAGGGTAGAGGGTCAATTTCGTGTCGCTGTTGAGGTCGTCGATCGTGCGGCCCGATCCGGAGACGGTTCCCTCCATCGTGATATCGCTCTCATACCGGGGATTGTCGAGAAGCCGCGCGAGGTTGATTCCCCGGAGTGCCACGTCGCCGCCGAACTCGGGGTGCGCCGGCGCGGAGAGGTCGGCATGAGCCGATATCGTTGCCTTCATCTTCTGGGCGGCGAGCATGACCGCGCCCTCCAGCTTGCGGGAGCGGGCAGAGACGGTCATCCGGGCGGAATCGAGAGTGATGTTCCTGACTCTGGAGGAATCGATCCGAATGGTGAGCGTCGAATTAAGCCCGTTGAGCGAAATGCCTTCGCCCTTCAGTCCCCCCGACGAGGAGAGGACCGCCTTCAGGTCCGGGTTCGTTGTGAGCGCGGCAATGTCGAGCCGGCTTGTGGTGAACTTCAGGCCGTAGGAGGGCTCCTTTTTTTCAAGATTGATTGTTCCCGCCACCTCGCAATTGCCGAATCCCCCTCTGAGGATGGTTCGGGTCCGGAAATTAAGCGGTTTTCCGACGAACTGAACGAAGAGCGAGGAGCGGCCGACTTTGCTGTAACGGGGCAGGTTCAATCCGGGCAGCAACCGGGACGCGTCGGAGGGGTTGATCGAGGGAGCCCCGACGAAGACGTCCAGATCGAGATGCTCCGCCTTTTGCAGGTTTCGCACCGTCCCGGAGACGTTGATGGCGTTGTCGTACGCCTTCACGTTCAGACGCCGGATCGTCAGGTCCCCGAATACTCCGTCGACAGCGAGATCGACGTAGGCTGAGCCCGCAAGGAAATCGAGTGGGGGAACGAGGGTTCTCAACTCGGAAAGATCGATGTTCCGGGCCTTCAACGTCACTTTTGTCGAGTCGCGGCGGAGGTCGTCGGTCTTTTGGGGCTCGAACAGGTTGAGCAGGTGGACCCCGCCGTCCAGCTCGATGTAGGAGCGGCTCGTTTGCGCGATGACGTTGTTCGCAAAGACTCCAGCGTGGGAGAGAGCGAAATCCCCGGTGATATGCGTCAGCTCGAATGCTGGCCGGTCGGAGTAGAAGCTCGAATGGACCAGGTGAGTCTGGATATCCTCTTTCAGGATCGAAGCCTTAAGTTGGACATTGATGTCTTTGAGAGAGAAACGGCCGTAATCAAAGTGCTTCAGCGTGTCCGGAAGCTCGCCTCTCATCGCGGTCGCCGAGGTCGAATCGAAGAGCGTGAGGATGCCGTTCTTCAATTCGAGATCGGTCAGGTAGATGTTCCAGCCGAACGTGCCCTTGGAGGTGTCGGTGCTCGGCTTTACCAGCTTCTCGTAATTCCAGTCGCCCTTCGCCGATCGGATGAAGTGAATCCGCGGCTGCTCGACGATGAAGTATTTGAAGGTCAGCTTCTTCTGCAGGAGCGTCAGCGGATCGTACTGGACGGTGACCTTCGCGGTCTTGACGAACAACTTGTCCCGGTAGTAGACCTCGACCGAATCGAGCGTAAAGCTGGTGATGAAATTCCCGCCGAGAGTTCCGAGGCGCACCGAGCCGTTCAGCTTGCTGGAGAGGGCGGAGACGAGAAGGATCCTGAATCGCTCCCTGAAGAAATCCGTCTGCGACATTCCCGCGACGAACAGAAGCATGACGGTCGTCAGCGCGGCGGCGTAGGCGACGATTCTGAGCGCGCGTTTGAGGATCATCTTCATGCTCAAACCCCCGATCGCGAGAACCTCTCGAGAATGCGCGCGATGAGGCCCGAGGAAGAGCGGTCGGGCACGACCTCGATGGCCGAAACCTTTCCGCCGGCCCTCTCGACGACGTCCTTCCCCACGATATCGTCAATTTTCCAGTCTGCGCCCTTGACAAGCACATCCGGAACAAGAGCGCTGATGATCTCGAGGGGGGTGTCTTCGGAGAAGACGCATGCGTAGTCGACGGGTGAGAGGTTTGCCACGATGTAGGCGCGGTCCGATTCATTCACGACCGGCCGGTTGCTCCCTTTGATCCTGCGCACGGAGGCGTCGTCGTTCACTCCGACGATCAGGACATCTCCGAGCGCCTTCGCCTTGCTGAGATACTCGATGTGTCCGCGGTGAATGAGGTCGAACACTCCGTTCGTAAACACCACCTTCTTTCCGTCCTCCCGGAGCCCGGCTCTGATCGATTTCAATTCTCCGATGCCGGCGACTCTCCCCATCAAGCGGCGCCGCCTGCGAGAGGCTGGTTCTTCGTGTCCCGCATCAACTGCACCCTCAGGATCTCCCGCAGCACATGCTCCGTCAATTCCTTTTTGTCGATCGGAACGATCCCGACATATCCGCAGACAATGCCCCCCGCAAAATTCGCAAGTGTCGCCGCTTCCTTGAGCGTCGCCCCGGCGGCGAGCGCCATGGTGAGCGTCGAGATCACGGTGTCGCCCGCCCCCGACACGTCCGCAACGGTGCGCGCCATCGTCGGAAGGTTGCTGACCGAACCGTCCGATTCGAAGAGCGACATCCCCTGGGCTCCAAGCGTGAGGAGGACTCCCTTCGCGCAGAGGCGGTCCAGCAATGCGCGCCCCGTGGATGCGATATCCTCCGGGCTATCGAGCTTGACGCCCATCGCTTCTTCGGCCTCTTTCCGGTTCGGCTTGAAGAGCGTCACATTCCCGTAGTCGAAAAAATTCTTGAATTTCGGATCGACCGTGATCGTCTTGCCGCACTCGTTCCCGAGCGTGATAATCTGCTTGATGAGGGTCTTCACGATCACGCCCTTGTTGTAGTCCTCCAGGATGATGCCGTCGAGGGAGTCGATGTTCCGGCGGAGCACGCTCAGAATCTTGTCCTGGATGATGTGCGAGACGTCGTTCCTCGATTCCCGGTCTATCCGGACGACGTGCTGGTTGTGGGCGATCACGCGGGTCTTGACGGTGGAGGGGCGCGATCCGTCGATCACGATTCCGTCGCGGGAGAATCCGCTCTCCTTGATGAGGTTGAAGAGCTGGTTCCCGCTGTTGTCGGCGCCGACGACCCCCACGAGGAGCGGTTCGCCGCCGAGGGATTTGATGTTCTGGGCGACGTTCGCAGCCCCGCCGAGACGGTCCTGCTCCGTTTCGAGGTCGATGACCGGCACCGGCGCTTCCGGAGAGATCCTCGAAACCGACCCCCAGAAGTACCGGTCGAGCATCAGATCGCCCACGACCGCGACCCGTTTCCCGTTCATCTTCGACAGGAGTTCTGTCAGGCGTTTTTCTGCTATCATCGTCAATTTTAAAAAATAATTTCCTTCAAAATATAGGCAGAACCGCCTTGATAATCAAGTAATTAGCCCCGCCGGAGCACCGCCAATTCATCTCGTCTCGTCATCCCGACATGTTTTAGGTCGGGATCTTTATTCTCGTTCCGCCGCTCTGCGCGGGAACGAATAATGTCTCGGACTCGGTAGCCGCAGGCTTTAGCCTGCGTCAAGCTGCACGCGACCTGAAGGTCGCACCTACCGATCTCTCGGACTCGGTAGGCGCAGGCTTTAGCCTGCGTTCTTTCAGTCCGGCAGGTGCCGGCCACCACCGCCGAGGTAGAGACCTTGGTTCTTGGTTTTCACTTGTTTATATTCACCGCATGATGAAGCAAGTCGCCCGCATGTCCCGTTCGACCTTCAAGTCGGTTCTCAAACTGACCCAGAAGAAGTTCCGAAAGGCAGAACGCAAGTTCCTCATCGAAGGGTCCCGGCTCGTGGAGGAGGCGTTAAAGTCCGATTGGGCCATCGAAATGCTGATGATCGCAAAACCGGCGCTCGAAGGGATGGAGGGAGTCAACGCGCTCAAGTCGGCGCAACAGAAAAACATCCCCGTCTATGAGATCTCGGAAGAGGAACTTCGGAAACTTTCGGAGACCGTGACCTCCCAGGGAGTCCTCGCGGTCGTTTCGATGAAAGAACAAGAGCCGGAAGCCTTCTGGAGCAGTCTTCCCAGGCAATCGGTCATCGTCGGATTCGACGGGATTTCAGATCCCGGAAACGCGGGCACCATGCTCCGGACATGCGACTGGTTCGGCGTCAACGGAGTCCTGATCGACCGGAACGGCGTCGAGCTCTACAGCCCCAAGGTGACGCGGTCGGCCATGGGATCGATTTTTCATCTCCCGGTTCTTACCGAAATTGACCTGCTTCAGTCGCTCCGGTTTGCAAAAAACCTCGGGTACCAGGTTTTCATCACGACTTCCTCGGGGGAAGCCGGGTTTCCGTCGACCCCGTTCCCTGAAAAGAGCATGTTCATCTTCGGCAACGAAGCCCACGGGGTGAGTCCGGGGATCATGCGGGAAGCGGATGGGCGCGTGTCGATCCCAAAATTCGGCAAGGCGGAATCGCTGAACGTCGCCATCGCCTGCGGCGTGATTCTCGGGAGCCTGCGGATTCCCAACACCATTGGCAAAGCAGAACGACCGTTGAGTCGGTAGGCGCGACCTTCAGGTCGCGTTGCGAAAAGACCGCAGCCTGAAGGCTGCGGCTGCCGGCCCGGTGCGGCAATCATTCCAACCAATCTCCTCGTTCCCACGCTCTGCGTGGGAACGCATACCGGGACGCTCCGCGTCCCAACCTGCTTGCGGCGCTGCGCGCCGCTTGCATTTCCCCCCTTTTTTGCCTAACTTTTCTCAGGAAGACACTCAAATTTAGCGATTCGACCCTCGTGCTGGCAAACTACATCCCCATCGGAATCATCTTCATCTGTGCCGTGGCATTCGGCGTTGTGATGTCGAAAGCAAGCGTGTGGTTCGGCCCGAGGAACCCCAGCGAGGTAAAGCTCTCCACCTACGAGAGCGGCATGGAACCGGTCCGGAGCGCGCACGAGCGCGTTTCGGTCAAGTATTACATGGTCGCGATGCTCTTCATCCTCTTCGACATCGAAGTGGTCTTTCTCTACCCCTGGGCGGTTGAATTCCGGAAGCTCGGAATTGCCGGATTCGTGGAGATGCTGGTCTTCATCCTCATCCTGATGCTCGGATACCTCTTCCTCTGGAAAAAAGGAGCCCTCGAATGGGATTAGGAAGCGCCGAAGAAGGCTTTGTCACGACCCGGTTGGACGATCTGATCGGTTGGGCGAGGAAGAATTCCCTCTGGCCGATGCCGATGGGAATTTCCTGCTGCGCCATCGAGATGATGTCGTTCGCCGGCCCCCGGTATGACGTCGCCCGGTTCGGGTCGGAGGCCTTTCGATTTTCGCCCCGCCAGAGCGATCTGATGATCGTCGCGGGCACGGTCACCTACAAAATGTCCCACGTCGTCCGGAAGATCTACGATCAGATGCCGGATCCGAAATGGGTCATCGCCATGGGAGCGTGCACTTCCACCGGCGGAATGTACCGGTCCTATTCCGTGGTGCAGGGGATCGATCTCTTCGTCCCCGTCGATGTCTACGTCGCCGGCTGTCCGCCCCGTCCCGACAATCTCCTGAAGGGTCTGATGGAGGTCCAGGCGAAAATCAAGCGGGGTGAGAAGCCCGGCCAGCGGGAAAAAATCTATATCCCAGAAACTGCCGACCTTCATGAAAGACAAGATCCTCGAACGAATTAACGCCGGATTTAAGGATTCGATCGAGTCTGTCAACGAGTACCGCGGCGAGCTGACGCTCGTCGTGAAGAAGAGCGACATCGGGCGGCTTTGCAAATCCCTTCATGACGATGAGGAACTCAGTTTCGATTCGCTCCGGGATGTCTGCGGCGCGGATTACTCGCGGCCCACCGACCGGTTTGAGGTCGTCTACAACCTCTATTCCCTGAAGAATCTCTTCCGTCTCCGGCTCAAAGTTCGAGTCGACGAATCCGACATGCACGTTCCCTCGGTCACCGGCGTTTGGACGGCGGCGAACTGGCCCGAGCGGGAAACCTACGACATGTACGGCATCCTCTTCGACGGGCATCCGGACCACCGGCGCATTTACATGCCCGAGGAATTCGAGTATCACCCTCTCCGCAAAGACTTTCCCCTCATGGGCATCCCGGGTTCACTTCCGCTGCCGAGGAAATGACCCGGACGCCTGAGCGCGGGCAGAAATCCGCGGACCACGCAAGCCAGAGGATCCTCCGGGCCCTGGAGGATCAGGATACGAGCGTCATGTTCGACGATCCGCTCGAGCATGATATGGTGCTGAACATGGGCCCGCAGCACCCCGCGACTCATGGAGTCCTGCGCATCCTGCTGCGCCTCGACGGCGAGACGATCGTTGCGGCGGTTCCCGACCTCGGATACCTCCACCGCGGGTATGAAAAACTCGCCGAGAACATGTCGTATCATGAGTTCATTCCGCACACCGACCGGCTCGATTACCTTTCCCCGCTCGCCAACAACGTCGCATACGTTCTCGCTGTCGAGAAGCTGGCGGGAATCGAAGCGCCGCCGAGGGCGCAGTACCTCCGGGTCGTCTGCGCCGAGCTTGCCCGCATTGCTTCCCATCTGGTCTGGCTGGGGACGATGGCGATGGACGTGGGTGCGGTCACCGTCCTGCTATGGGGCTTCCGCGAGCGCGAGAAGCTCCAGGACATCTGGGATGTTCTCACGGGAGTCAGGTTCACGACAAGCTTCACGCGCGTCGGAGGAATGGCGAACGACATTTCGGGCGAAGCGATCACAATGATCAGGACGTTCCTCGACAGTTTCCCCGCGGCTCTCTCCGAATCCACCCGGCTCCTGGTCAGAAACCGGATCTTCATCGACCGGTGCGAAAACGTGGGATACATTTCGAAGGAAGCCGCAATCAATCTGGGACTTACGGGTCCCATGCTCCGGGCTTGCGGGGTGGGGCATGACCTGCGCCGCGACGAGCCGTACCTGGTCTACAAGGATTTGGAGTTCGATGTCCCGGTTTATAACGACGGCGATGTGCTCTCCCGTTTCTACGTCCGGATCGAGGAGATGAAGGAAAGCGCAAGAATTCTCCGGCAGGCGCTCGAGAAAATGCCGGCGGGCCCCGTCAATGCGGCCGATCCCAAGCGCGTCCTCCCGAAAAAAGAGCGGACGTACGGCAAGATGGAAGAGCTGATCCATGATTTCATGATCGTAAACTTCGGGATCAACCCCCCGATCGGAGAGATTTATCACGCGATCGAGGGGTCGAAGGGGGAGCTCGGCTTTTACATCGTGAGCCACGGCGAAGGGTATCCGTGGAGGCTGAAGATCCGTTCCCCTTCATTCGCCAACCTTCAGTCCCTTCCCCCCATGCTCAAGGGCGGGATGATCTCGGATGTCGTCGCCGTGATCGGCAGCATCGACCCGGTGATGGGGGAGGCGGACAAGTGATCGCCCATCCCAGATCGTCGTCCCGAAATGGTCAGGATTGTCATCCTGAGCGCAGCGAAGGATCTCCATCCTCATCATCCCGACATGCTTCTGGTCGAGACCTTTTTGCCGCTCGTCATCCCGACATGTTTTTGGTCGGGATCTTAATTCTTTCTGAATGGCTGCTACGACTTCAATGACCTTCAACGCCGAGAACCTCGAAAAACTCGAAAAGCTTCGGAGGCTCTATCCAACCTCCAAAGCTCTCACGATACCAGTTCTTTGGCTCGCCCAGAACCAGTTCGGCTGGATCTCACCCCAGACGATGAAGTACGTCGCCGATCTGCTGCAATTGCCTGTGAGCCATATCTACGGCGTCGTGACCTTCTACACGATGTTCAACACCCGCCCGGTCGGCAAGTATCACCTCCAGGTGTGCACGAATATTTCCTGCGGCCTCGTCGGCGGCGAAAAGATCTGCGACCATCTCTCCGAGCGGCTCAAGATCCGCCCGGGGGAAACCACACCCGACGGCATGTTCACGCTCACGGAAGTCGAATGCCTGGGCTCGTGCGGGACGGCGCCGGTCGTTCAGGTGAACGAAGAGTACGCCACGAACCTCACGGTAGAGAAGGTCGAACAGATGATCGAGAGTCTCAAATAGGAAGCCCGATGCCCGATTCGTTCGAAAGAGTGATTCTCCCCGATATCAAAGATCTCCACCGGCTCGACGTCTACGAGGCCAACGGCGGCTACCAGGCGCTCCGGAAAGCAGTGGCGATGAAGCCCGAAGCGGTAGTCGACGAAGTCAAGAAGTCAAACCTGCGCGGGCGGGGGGGGGCCTGTTTTCCGACGGGCCTGAAGTGGACATTCATGCCGAAGACCACGACCAAGACGAAATACCTCTGCGCGAACGGAGACGAAAGCGAGCCGGGCACGTTCAAGGACCGGTTCATTTTTGAACTAAACCCGCACCTCTTCATCGAAGGCGCGATCATCGCGGCGTACGGCATGGGCATCACGAAGATTTATGTCTACGTGCGCGGGGAATATGCGACCGAAATCCGCATGCTGCAGAAGGCGGTCGACGATGCCTACGCGAAGAATTACCTCGGGGACTCGATCCTCGGCACAGCCTTCAACTGCGATCTGATGATTTTCAAGGGCGCCGGCGCCTACATTTGCGGCGAAGAATCGGCGCTCATGACCTCGATCGAAGGGGACCGCGGCTACCCCCGCATCAAGCCGCCGTTCCCGGCGCAATACGGTTTATGGGGATGCCCGACGACGATCAACAACATTGAAACTCTGGCGAACGTCCCCAATATCATCAACCGGGGTTGGGAGTGGTTTTCAAAGATCGGATCGCCGAAACATCCCGGGACCCTGTTGTTCGGAGTGAGCGGGCATGTGAACAAACCCGGCGTGTACGAGCTCCCTTCCGGGGTCCTGTTGAGCGATCTGATATATAATCATGCAGGCGGCGTCCCGGGAGATAAGAAAATCCAGGCGGTGATCCCCGGCGGCTCGTCGACGATGTGGTTGAAGGGGAGCGAGATTGATGGCGTGAGAATGGACGCGGACTCTTTGAAGGCGGCAGGCACCTCGATCGGGACCGGCGGCGTGATCGTAATGGATGAGGATACCGATATCCTCAAGGTGCTGACTCGGATCACACACTTCTACCATCACGAATCGTGCGGGCAGTGTACACCCTGTCGCGAGGGGTGCGGTTGGATGGAGAAGATTCTGAAGCGATTCCTTAACGGGGAGGGGACGATGGGAGACGTCGATCTTCTCCTGGACGTCGCGAACAACATCGAGGGGAATACGATCTGCGCCCTCGGCGACGCGGCCGCCTGGCCCGTCCAGAGCTTTATCAAAAAATTCCGCGGTGAATTCGAGAAGCGCGCCTTGAAATCACCCCCCGCACCCCAGCACGTTCCGCCCCCCCACCTCGTTACAGTCTAACCCAGTTTTCGTCCCTCGCTCTGCCCTCGCCGGCTCGGTAGCCGCAAGCTTTAGCTTGCGTTCTTGGTTCTGCCCTCAAGGACTCGGTAGCCGCAAGCTTCAGCTTGCGTTTTTCGACGTGCCCTCGACGAATCGGTAGCCGCAAGCTTCAGCTTGCGTTCTTTTCTGTCATCCTGAGGGAGCGGAGCGACCGAAGGATCTCCGCTTTAATTGTTCTGCGCCCCCTCCCGTATCCACTGCTTCATTCCATCGATCTGATTCTGAGTCAAAGCCGGCCGGAACAACGGCATCTGCGGTAGCCCGTCCAATCCCTCGATCCTCCTGATTAAAATAGCATTCTCCGGATTGCATGCCTCGTTGGGAAAGCAATAAATGATAATCCCAACCCTCGCCGTGGCATGCTGGTAGGAGTCGAGCGAGTATCCTCTCGCCTCAAATGTATCCGGCCCGTGACAACCGCTGAACGCGCAACCCCGGTCGAACAGCGGCTGAACGTACGTGCCGTAGCTGACGTGGGTTTTCGGAAAGACGATATCCACCGTCCCTGTGATGTCATCTTTGCAACTCCAGAAGCTCCAACTGGCGTAAACCAGGAAGATCGCTCCCGCCAAGTATTTTCCCGCACTATCGTTCATTGTGACATACATTCTAGCTGCTCGTCATCCCGACATGTTTTAGGTCGGGATCTTTCTACTCTTTGCACTCGATTGTTTCGATTCCCTCTCTTCCCCGCATTCTCCAGAACAAAGGGTTCGATCCTCCGATTCCCGAACATTACGGGACCTTTTCACTCCGGACGCGACCTCCTATTCGCCAAATCCAGGATGGTGTTTTTCCCCTCGCCGGTTTCTTCCAGCTTGATCCTGTCACCCGGCTTCACTTTGCCTTCCTTCACGACAGTAAAGTAGAAACCGGATCGCCGGCTTTTCAGGAAGCGTTCGATGATGTCGATCCTTCCGAACTTGATTGCCAGCTTGAAGCAGGGTATTCTCGGTTGGGTAACTTTGAGCAACGCCGTGCCGATCCGGTACACCGACCCGACGATGAGCTCTTTCTCGAACAGCCCCTCCGTGGTGATATTCTCTCCGAACATCCCCCAGGGCATTTTCATCGAAGGAAACTCGTTCTGCCAGAATTCGTAATGCTCGGAGGGGTATCCATACACAGCCTTGCGCTCCCCCCCGTGGACTTGCAGGTCCGAGACAGTATCTTGCTCGACGGAGAACTTGCGGATTGTGATGCTCTTGACCGGATCTTTGTAGATTCCGGTCAAGACCTCCTCACCTTGCCACATGACCGGCCTTGGCTCGCCGATGTTCGTTGACACGACCTTCATTTCTGAGACTCTTTCGCGGTGGGTTCCGTCCATGTCTCTCTCACATTCACAAAATAGAGAGTATAATCATATGATGCAACCCGAGTGGCACGCCCTCATTCTTGACTCTAATCCCTAAATTGGCTATCGTTTCGGGAAGAAACTTTCTCCGTCGCCATCCAGCTGGGGGGATCACTCGTGCGCCGATTTTTTGGAAGAAGCCCCTTGAAAACTTTTCTTTGGATTCTGCGATTCCAGCTTTCACTCACCCCATTCTGCCTTCCGCTCATCGCCATCTCCCAGGACGGGGATTTTAGCGAAAGCTGGAGGCTGGTACGATTTTCCCACCTCAACGGGCTTCCCGCCGATCAAGTCAGCGCGGTGGCGGAGGGGAGAGGCGGAACGATCTGGGCGGCTGGTCCGAAGGGCGTCTCGTGGTATGACGGGTTCAGGTGGACGGCCGTTCCCGAAAGTCTGGGGCTCCCGCAATCTCCGGCCACGGGTTTGGTCGCCCTCCAGGACGGCGATGTCCTCGTTACAACCGGGGGAACCCTGTATTCCGGAAACAACCACCGCTTCAGGATGATCGCAGGCCCGACTCATGTAACGACAGTGCTTCAAATTGATGAGCGATCGTTGCTGATCCAGGAGCTTTCCTCGCTATTTATCCTGCGTGACGGAGTATTGCAGGAATTCCCACACCAAGAACTTACCCGGGGAAAGACAGTCAACATATTCCGTACCCTGCACGGTACGATTTGGGTAAATCTAGTCTCGGGGTTATACCGCTGGGAGTCGAACAACCTCAGGGTGGCGATCCCCGCTCGCACCGGAAGGTTTTGGGTCAGCGGCATCGATGAAGACTCGGGCGGGTCGGGCATGGCTTCCATCGATTACAGCGATCGATTCGGAGAGTTGTGGACATGGAGCGGAAAATCTACCCCGCAGCCCGGATCAACCTCCAACGAGCATGTCTTCAGGCAATTTGTCTTCGGCAGCGATGGTGAAAGATATGGATTGACGATCTCAGGCGAAATCTTCCTGCGAAGGGAGGGAGAATGGAGCCCTCTGAAGTATCTGAGCTTTCAGGTGAGAAACGTACTGAGCCTCCAGCCGTCCGGGAACGGGGACCTCTGGATCTGTAGCACCGAAGGGCTTTATCTTTTCAAAAAATCTTCCACGCGGTGGAGAAGCTGGAAGGATTCCTCGCGCGCCGCGAGCAATGTCATATGCGAAATACTCAATGCGAAGAACGGAGACCTTTGGCTCGGGACCTCCGACGGTGTAAAGGTGTATAAGGCCGGAGGGGGCGAGAAATTCTACGACCGGATCGGGTCGACACGGCTTCACGCGATTACGGGACTTGCTCAGGACAGGGATGGAAACATCTGGATTTCAAGCGGAAGCGCGCTGGGCGGCGCCTTCCGCTGGGACGGGAACAAATGGGACCATGCGAACATCACTCCCGATTCGAGCGGGATTCGAATACATAGAATCAGCAAGGACCGCGAAGGCAATTTGTGGTTTCTGGGATTGACGAGGGGGGCGCCGGGCGTCGATCCGACACCACCGGGTGCGTACGTCCTCAAGGATGGGCGTTTTGAACCCTGGGGAGTCCGGGAGGGATTGCTGAACGGCCGGGTCTACTCGTTTGCCGAGGGATCGGACGGCAGCCTGTGGTTCGGCACCGGTGGAGGGCTCAGCCGGTGGCATCACGGCGCATGGAAACACTGGACGAGGGAAGATGAGTTGAAGTTTCCCGAGGTATTCACCCTTGCCATCGACAGCGCCAACACGGTTTGGTTCGGGGACCGTCATAACGGGCTTTGCCGGGTCGATAGCACGCTGCGTCTGCGCTATTTTACGGTTGAAAGTGGTCTGGTGTCGAATGTAATCTGGGATCTTGCTGTAGGTCCGGATGGGACTCTCTGGATCGCCACAGGAGAGGGGCTGGGAAGCTATAGGGAAGGGACATTCCTGTCGTTCGACGATCGATCGGGACTGGCTCAAATCCAGTTATGGCCGGTCACCATCATGAACAACCTTGTCTACGTGGGCACGCAGGGGAGCGGCGTCGACGCGTTGGATATTTCAGACAGGGCAAGCCACAAGGTACGGATCTATCCCTATCCCCCGATTGTGGACGGCCGGTCCGCATTGCTTCGCTGGAACGCGTTTGCCTTCTGGGAAGAGCAGCGAACGCAGGATATCAAGACATCCTACCGCTTGGATGATCAGCCCTGGACCGACTGGGCGCTCCGGGACAATATGACACTCGATAGTCTGAGCCCGGGAACACATCTGGTCCACATCCGGGGCTTGGATTTCTTCGGGGGCATCTCGGAAGGGGAACAGAGTCTTTCTTTCGTAATCGAGCCGCCGTTTTATGAGCGCGCGGCATTCCTCCTGCCGGCGGGAGCGGGATTCCTTGTGATCGTTGTGCTGGCGTTGAACCAGTACGTGAACAAAAGAAAGTACACGCAGTCGCTCCGCGCGCTGACCGCAAGCCTGTCGACCACCGAGGAGAGGGAGCGCCAACAACTTGCAATCTACCTGCACGAGACAATCGGACAATCGCTCGCGTTTTGCAAGAACAAGCTCGGCGCCCTTCGGGAAACCTTCGACCCCAAGGCAGTTGACGAACTTAACGAGCATCTGAGTTCGGCGATCAGAGATACGCAATCCATCACGCGGCAACTGAGTCCGCCCATGCTCGCCGATATGCGCCTTGAGGATGCGATTTCCTGGCTAGGGGACGAAATGCAGCGGAAACACGATCTCCTCATTTACGTGGAGAATGACGGTCAACAGAAACCACTCCCGAACGAACTGCGCCTCTTTCTGTTCCATGCGGTTCGCGAACTCGTCACAAACATCGTCAAACACTCCTCTGCGAAGAGTGTCGAGATCTCGTTAAGACGGATCCAGGATTCCATCCAAATCGAAGTTTCCGACGACGGGATCGGATTTGACCCCGGCGCTGTGGGACGGATCCATGACGGAGGAGGGTTTGGATTGCTGAACATCCGCGAACGCATACGGTTTTATGGGGGAAAAATACAAATCTCATCCAAGCCCAAGTCGGGAACACGCATATCAATTTCAGTTCCTATCACGTTACCGGCCGGCCTCCCCCATGCAAAGTGATGCAAAGATTCGTGTTCTGATCGTCGACGATCATAATATCGTTCGTGAAGGACTGAAGGCGCTGCTGCAACGCCAACCCGATCTTGAGGTTGTGGGCGAATCAATAGACGGCATAGGCGCGGTGAGCGGAGTAAAGAAGCGGCTCCCGGATATCGTCTTGATGGATATCAATATGCCGAATTTGAACGGTATCGAGGCAACGCGGCAGATCAGTTCCGAGGTTCCGGAGACGAACGTCATAGCTCTCTCCATGTACTTCGACATGCATATCATCGGAAAGATGATGAATGCCGGAGCACGCGGGTACTTACCGAAAGATTGCGCCTTTGAAGAGCTCGCCGATGCGATCCGGGTGGTAATGAAACGGAAGATTTACATCAGTCCAAACCTCGGATTCCCCGTGGAAAAAGTTGTTCTCAACGGATCGGAGATCCCACACTTCATTGCCTCCAATGTTCTGACATCAAAGGAGCGGGAGGTCCTGCAGCTTGTAGCGGAAGGCAGGCCGACGAAGGACATAGCGCAGAGGCTCAAGGTAAGCGCAAAAACCATCGACAAGCACCGGGGGAGAATCATGGAAAAGCTGGACATTCACTCGGTCGCCGAGCTTACCAAGTTCGCTATCCGGGAGGGCCTCACGCCGCTCGAAAGATAAAAAAAGGCGGCGATCCTTCCGGTCGATGAAGGTTCACCGCCATTGTGCTTAACGCTCCCGCAGTAGTTACTTCATCAGGACCATCTTCCTGATATCTCTAAACTCGCCCGCCTGGAGTTGATAGAAGTAGATTCCACTCGGCAGGGCGCTTGCGTCGAACACCACCGACTTGTAACCCCTGCTCTGATTCTCATCCGCCAACGTGGCCACTATCTGACCGAGCGTATTGAAGATCTTGATCGATACGCGTTCGTCACTCGGCAAGGCATAGTCAACACGTGTCGTCGGATTGAATGGATTCGGGTAGTTTTGAGCGAGGCTGAAGGCTGTCGGCATCCTTTGTTCCGTCGGAGCATTGAGAATCGGTTTGTTCGCCTCTTTTCTCTCCAACCCTGGCTTTTGTGGCCCAAGGTCTACAGTCGCGGAGAAAACCGCCCCCTTTTCCACCCTGAATCCGGGGCCGAAATAGATGCTCTTGGCGGCATGAAGCGTAACGTTCGCAGAGCCGGTGACTGTGAAGTTCTGTGTCTTGCCGAACTCCAGGGCTTGGCCTCCGCCCACACTCAGGGTGCCCTTCACCAGGTAGTCTTCCCCGGGTTTGAACGCCATGTCCTCGAGTTTGAGAGAGGTGCGGCTATCGATGACATTGACCTTCGGAGAAGAGCTTACAACTCCCGGGGCTTCGTTCGAATGAGTCGCGCCTTTCTGACCTAACACCGGTGCCGTCAGGGAGAGAAGCAGAATGGCTAACGGAATCATCTTATTATTCATGGTTTTTCTCCTGATCGAATTATGGTTATTTCCCGATAGAAGAAACGCGTAGCTTTAGTGCCTCGTTCTCTTTTTGAAGCCTCTTCAATTCTTTGTGCTGGTTGATAACGTAAAGGGTCAACTCCTCGACCTTTTGCATCATCTTTACTTCCATATCACCGAGATTCAATCCCTTTTCCTCAACCTCTCTTGCTGAAGGGATGCCCGGGAGGTGCTTGTCGGCGTTGATGTGCTGTTCGACTTCCTCCAGCGGCATCAGCTTGTAGCCCTGATCAAACACAAAATCACAGAAGGTCGAGTTGGTGATGTATGATGACGCGTGCACCTGGCCGTTGACGGCTAGCATGTCCGTGCTACAGGGGTTGGCACCAATTCCGACGGCCTGGTCAAATCTGGCGGCGTAGTTGTTAGCTCCCCCTGTGGCCATGACATGGAGGCCGATATTTGATGCCCCCGAGCCGTTCCATGTGCCTGTGGATTGAATCTCGACTCCATATTTTACAGCATTCGTTGCCGAGGATGTGGCGACATTTGTGAGTAAATTTCCGGTGTAACTTGCGGATTGTGATCCTGAAGCGACCGTATGCAGCAAAGCGGTCGGAGAGGTTGTACCGATCCCGACATTTCCACCTTCGATGATCGCTCCGTAGTTGATTGTGCCCCCTGACGCGTTGACGTGCAAGCCGATATTTGTCGCTCCAGTGCCGTTCCATGGACCAGTTGCTTGTATCTCGGCGCCGTACCGGGTGATATTGGGAGTCGATGATGTTGACATTTCGGCTACAGAAAGGCCATAGGTTGTGCCGGTCATCGAACCGGAGTGTGCTTCGTGAATGCCCCACAAGGGGTCACTCGAGTGAATAGCCAACCAGCCCCAGAGTTCAGAATTTCCCAATACTGTCAATCCAGTGGGGTTCGTTGAAGTCCCGATGGTCAAACCATACTGATTGACAGTCATTTTAGTCGTCGGTGCAGAAATACCGACGCCGATTCCAAAAATTATGTTGCCATACATCGCGTCGAGGGAGATTTGAGATGAGGGATAACCATTATTATTCTTCGTCCCTGTCAATTGGAGCCCCGCACCACCATTTCCACCGATAACTTGATAGTCAGTCCCTGTTTCAATCGCAGTGTTGAATAACAACCCCCCCCACTCCCAAACGGAATTAGAAGGCTTAATGTGAAAACGACAGTGGAAGTTAGTTCCCGGGCCCAAGCCTACCGTTGTTCCATTATCATACAGAAGTGAATTTAGGGTGGAGGGCGGAGTGAAGGAGTATTTCGGAATGTAATTCATCGTTTGTTGGCCATTGCAAATGGCATGCAAACAAAAAAAGATCGCAAGTATTTGAACCACGGTTTTCATGGCAACTCCTTTCAAAAGATACTGGAGGGATGACGGCTGAGTTTGATCGCGTGAATGATAGCAGAAAAGATGGGCCAACGCTATAGGTAGTTTCCCTCGTAGTGGGTACTTTTACCCATCGAAACGAAAAACATATCTACCTAAAAATGTCGCTTCGTCTTCCCGGGACTCGGATTTCCAACGGAGCGGGCTTGCGGATCATGTCTGAATTTCACCTAACGTGTCATCCTGAGGGAGCGTAGCGACCGAAGGATCTCGTTTTCCCGCTCTGCGAGATCCTTCGCGGAGTTTATCCCGCGCAGGCGGGACTCAGGATGACAAAATAAGACCCTCCCGGCCCCCGCCCCTCAGTTGATTCCCTGACCCAAACTTTGTATATTTACAGCAGTATTTTCCCTGCCAGCCCGTCGTCCCGGCAGAAATTTTTCGGCAAGTCGCAGTGTTCTTTACAGTATGGGGCTGTAGCTCAGTTGGGAGAGCGCGTGAATGGCATTCACGAGGTCGAGGGTCCGATCCCCTTCAGCTCCACTACCAGGTTGGCCGGAAGGCATCCGGCGTACTACCTGCCAGTATCCCTCCACAATCGCAGCGTCTTCCACCAGGTTATGGGCAAGCGAGTAAAGGAATTCCAATCCTTCCGCAAGAAGATGAACGAGCGCATCCTCTCCCAGGACAACCGGGCGATCAAGCGGTTCTTCGGCGTCGATACCCTCACGTATGAGCCGGGGAAGCTCGATGTCCGCACGAAAGAAATGCTCGGCCTTGTCTCATCCATGGTTCTTCGCTGCGACGATTGCATCTCCTACCACATCCAGAAGTGCAAGGAAAACGGGGTCACGGAGGAGGAGATGTTCGAAGTCTTCAGCGTGGCGCTGACCGTCGGCGGTTCCATCGTCATACCCCACCTTCGCCGTGCCGTCGCCTTTCTGGACGAGCTGAACGAAGCATAATGCCATCGGCAATCTGTGTTCGTACCCCCGTGCGGCACCTCTCTTTCCGCGCGAAACCTACTTGACATTTTGCAAATATCTCCGTACATATAGCAATCAATTTCATCAACCACGTTCTTTTTGAGGATCCAACATGACGTACATCGTTTGTGAACCCTGTTACGATTGCAAGTTCACCGATTGTGTCGAAGTCTGTCCCGTCGATTGCTTCTACGAAGATGACAAGATGCTCTACATTCACCCCGACGAGTGCATTGACTGCGGCGCGTGCGTCCCGGAATGCCCGGTGGAGGCCATCTTTGCGGAGGCCGATGTCCCCGAGCAATGGAAGAGCTGGATCCCCATCAACTACGAAAAGGCCCCCGTCACAACGCAGATCACCCACAAGAAAGACGCTCTCGCCGGAACCACAGGCAAGGAGTGCAAGAAAAAGTAAGCTGCGCTCTGCCGCGCTGAATTCCTCCATGTGACCGTCGGGGCGGACACTCCGGTCGTCCCCGTCCACACTGCCCCTGTGGCAAAACAACGCGTGAACGAACCTTTCACGACTCTCGCCACATCTCTCCCGGTAGTCCCTGTTGCAACAGTGATGGCGGATTGTTATCATATCTATAGGTGATTCGGTTCTTAATTTCCGGCCGGTCCCGGTATTCATGAAAGCGGAACGGAAGCTCCCTTTTATCTGATTATCTGAACCCTTCGCGCGTCTCATCCGTACCATAAGAGAGACCGGCAAACCTGAATCGCCGGAGCTTCACGTCTACATAACAAGAAGAAACCAAGCATGCAGATCGTCGAATTCCTGGGCTTGAATGTGGTGATTGTCGGAGTATTGATCGCGGCGGTCTTCCTCTACCTGATTTTCCTCATCAATAAGCGGAGGAAGGAAAAGTTTCTCCACCACGAAATGGGCAAGCGTGTCCAGCAATGATTGACGCAGAATTCATGATTTTCCAGGAACCCCTCCAAAGCGTTTTGAGAGGGGTTTTTGATTTTATTCCGGTTGATAGTGGTGTGCTCGAATGCTATATTTGACCGAATCGAATTTATCGTCAAGACTCGGGGCAGGAACGCGATGATTGTCATGAAATTCGGAGGAACGTCCACTCAGGACGCGGAGGCGGTCGGGAACGTCGTCCGGATTGTACGGGACCATCTCGACAAGAAACCGCTCGTAGTCATCTCGGCCATCGCCAGGGCGACTAACATGCTCGAACAGGCGGGCAGGTTTGCCGCCGACGGGAAGCCGGGCGAGTCCCGAGACGCCCTCCTCAAGCTCTTCGAGCGTCACTATGACATGACCGACGCCTTGATCAAGGACCGGCAGCGGCACCACGCTCTGAGGGCCATTATCGGGGCTTCTCTCAAAGAGCTCGAAGAACTGCTCAAGGGGGTCGTGATACTGCGGGAGCTTACACCCCGGGCGCTCGATACGATCTATTCGTACGGAGAGCTCCTCTCCTCGCGGATCGTGGCGGTCGCCCTCGAGGAATCCGGTATTCCATCCCAGTGGATCGACACCAAAGAGTTCATGGTGACCGACGACCGGCACAATGCCGCCTCGCCGGTCATGGAAATCCTCATGGCACGCCTCCCCGAGATCGTTTCACCGCTCACCGGCCAGGGTATCGTGCCGGTCACGCAGGGGTATATCGGCGTGACTCGCTCAGGCCATAGAACCACCATGGGGAGAGAAAGTTCGGACTACTCGGCCTCGGTCATGGGGGCTGCGCTAGCTGCCGAGGATGTTCAGATCTGGACCGATGTCGACGGAATTCTTACAGCCGACCCGAGGGTCGTGCCGGCACCCCGGAAGGTCAGGGCCCTTTCATTCGAGGAGGCGTTCGATCTCTCCTATTTCGGGGCGAAGGTCCTGCATCCGAAAACGGTACTACCGGCGCTCGAGAGAAACATTCCGATTCATGTCTACAACTCGCGACGCGCGAATCTCGCCGGGACGCTGATTACCAAAAAGAACCCCTCGGACGCGCCCTCGGTCAAATCGATCGCCTTCAAGCGCGATATGACGCTTCTCACGGTGACTCCGAAGAACCGTTACGGCGCGTATATCTTTTGGGGGCATGTGCACAATGTGTTGACTGAAGCCGGCGCGATCGCCTACCTGACCGCATCCTCCGATTACGGACTCTCTGTGGTGCTCGATTCAAATTGCGATCTCACGGTCATCTCACAGGGCCTGAAGGAAATCGGTTCGCTCGATCTGCACGGAGGGAAGGGGATCGTCTGTCTCGTCGGCACCAATATCAGTGCCGTGCCGAAGCTTGTCGAGCGCGTGTTCGGGTCCGTCTCGGAGTACCCGGTCTCGATGATTTCGTTCGGCGCCTCGCGGTCGAACCTTTGCTTCGTGATCGACGATGACGCCATCCCCGATGCCGTCGTGAGCCTCCATAGCGAATTCTTCGACACAGTCGCGGAGGATGCGTTCGAGATCCTCGAACATTTCAAGGCCCCGCTGCAACAGGGGTGAGATCGGATCAAAGATCCACCCCGGGTTTTCATTCTTCCACTCTCAGTCCAATTAACGATCACTGAATGACCGTCGATCCCCGTCTGGTCAAAAACATACTTGTGGTCAAGCTCCGCGCAATCGGAGACGTCCTCCTCTCGACGGTCGTCCTGAAGAGCCTCCGGTCCGCGTTTCCGGAGGCGCGCATCGATTTTCTCACCGAGAGGCCGAGCCGGGAGGTCGTCGAGGGAAATCCCGACCTCGATTCGGTCCTCGTGTTCGACGGCAGGCGCGAGAGCGGGGTGGGATTGATCCTGAAGGTCCGGCGGCGCAGATACGACATGGTCATCGACCTCTTCGGAAACCCCCGCAGCGCGCTGGTCACGCTCGGAAGCGGCGCCCGCTACCGGGTGGGCTACCGGTTTGGCTGGCGCAAACATTGCTACAACATCCTCACGGAGCCGCGGGGAGACCAGCTTCATAATACCGATTTCAATCTCGATGCAGTAAGGCGGATCGGAGTTCCCGTCCTGGAGACCCTGCCGCATTTTCCGGTTTCTTCTGAGGCGAACGAGTTTGCGAAGGCATTTTTCGAAAAAGAACATCTTGCCGGCAAGCGAGTCGTCGCGCTCAATCCGGGAGGGGGGTGGTCGACCAAAAGATGGCGGATTCCGCAGTTCGCAGCGCTTGGAGACCTGATCTCCAAGACGCACAACTCCGAGATTCTAATCGTCTGGGGTCCGGGGGAGGAAAAAATGGCAGCTGAGATTCAGGACCTCATGAGTGCAAAGGCGATGTTAATTCCGCCGAGTAATCTGAAGCAGCTCGCCGCGATTCTCAAGCGGTGCAACCTGCTCGTGACCAACGACTCGGGGCCCATGCACATCGCTGCTGCGGTCGGTACGCCCGTTGTCGCGATCTTCGGCCCGACAAATCCCGAGCTTCAGGGCCCGGTGGGCGTCCCGTCCGAGATCGTCCAGAATGAGAAGCTCGTCTGCCTCGGCTGCAATTACACCATCTGTCCGATCGGCAACCCCTGCATGGAAGAGCTCGGGGTGGAGGAGGTATTCGCGGGTGTCGGCCGGATGCTCGCGAAATAACGCCGCTCCATGGGAGAGTGATCAAAACTCGAGCAGGGCATACCCCCTGTTCTGATATTTCATCAGAACGATCAATGCATCGCTCGCCACTTTGACGGCCGGAGATATTGTTTTGGGGTCGATCTTCTCAGCCGCAAGATTCTGACCGCACACGTATAGTTCCACGCCGGCCTTCTTCAATCCGGTGAGCACCCTCAAGTTCGGATTGTTCACGCCAAACTTGGCCTTGTAGTGGGCATCGTCGAGAATTCCGTCCATCGCTGGCCCATGAAAGACTATCACAAATTTCGCCTTCTCAACAGGGATTCCCTCCACGCCGAGCGCATTCAATTCCGACCCTGCGTTGTTGAGGGCCGGAAGAAGCTGTTTGGAATCCGAACCCGCGAGAGTGGCATTGAAGATCGCCCGATAGACGTGGTCCTTCTCAAGAGGGATCGCCACCCCGGGTATGGAGATATACCCATCGGCCTCCGGAATCACCGGCGATTTAGGTGCAGGCCATTGCGCCGATGCAAGGCTGACACCGAAAATGAATGAGGCGACCACATTGACGGATCTGGCGCTTAACATGGTTTTCTCCTCTGTATCGACTTGATATTCCCCTCAATGTCCGGGGACTTGACTGACGTCGAATATAAAGACTTGGCAAGCAAATGTCTAACGGACTGAAGCATGGGTAGTGCCTCAGTTTGGCCGACTATCTCTCCAGCTCGTCATGCTGACATGCTTTAGGTCAGCATCTTTCAACGCTCTTAGAAAGATCCCGACCTGAAACATGTCGTGATGACGGCAAAAGATCAAAATGCGACACTATTCCCTTCGTAATGGCGCGCGGCCCGGCTTTCACCAGGGACCTCTTTCACGCGGGGATGTAGCCCACTTATCGTCCCTTTGGGGGATTGATAGGGGCACTGAAACTTTCGTATGTTTGTGGCGTAGTAGATATGTGGATTGGTAGATTAGTGGAAGCTGAGGCCCGGCCATCATAGGAACCCGGGCCTTCGCTTTTTATTGGACCCCCCCCGAACCATCCTTTCCGAACCAACGAGCAATACAGTCCACACGCCCCTTTTTTATTTGTTGTAGCTTAAACTATTCATTATATTGACTTCTTGCAGATAACATAGCTTAAAAGCTACACTGACATTTGCTTTGCTCAGAAAACTTGGTTATCTTATGTAGCTTCAAAGTTACGAACAGATAAATAATGTAGGATAATGATGCCTAAAAGCTACATGGAGAATTTGGAAGCAATGGCTGATCCCGCCATTGTCAAAGAAATAGGAGGCTTCATTCGGCAGATTCGACTGAATAAGAACCTGTCGCAAGCGCAGTTGGCACAAATGTCGGGCCTGAACCGTGTTACGATAAGCAAGATGGAAACCGGTCGCGCGCCGACGCTGCTCACCCTGGTGCAGGTGTTGAGGGCCCTGGATAAGCTGGATGTTCTCAAGGTCTTCCGCGAAGAGCCGCAGGTGAGCCCCCTGCAGCTGCTAAAACTCCAGGAGCGCCAGCGCATGAAAGCGTCGCCCCGCCCCAGGGCCCCGAAAAGCGACAGGAAGACACGTCTCGAATGAAAAGAGTCGCAAGGGTCAATGTATGGGGGACCATGGTGGGCGCAGTTGCATGGGACGATGCCCGTGATCTTGCCACGTTTGAATTCGATGAGTCATTCTTGAAAAAAGGTCTTGACTTATCTCCGCTCAGAATGCCCTTGGAAGAAGCGCGAAAGAGCAGGATGATCTATTCCTTTCCGTCGCTGAGCAGGGAGACCTACAAAGGGTTGCCGGGACTGTTGGCTGATAGCTTGCCCGATCGATTCGGAAACACGCTCATCGAAGCTTGGCTCTCCCAGCAGGGCCGCGACCCCGATAGTTTCAATTCTGTGGAGCGGCTCTGCTATACCGGTAGGAGGGGCATGGGTGCTTTGGAGTATGAGCCTGCGATCCATCCATTTGATGAGACCTCCCACGAGCTCGACATCAAGGAATTGGTGGATCTGGCAAAGGCGATATTGGCAGAACGAAAGAACCTCAAAGTCAATATTAGAGACAAATCAGGCGAGGGACTCTTGGAAATCTTCCGGGTTGGAACCTCGGCAGGTGGAGCAAGAGCGAAAGCCATCATCGCGTACGATAAGAAAACAGGAGATGTTCGCTCAGGTCAGATTGATGGCTTGGAAGACTACGAATACTGGATCATCAAGTTTGACGGGGTGAACGATAAGCAGCTCGGAGACCCCAAAGGGTACGGGAAGATCGAATACGCTTACCATCTGATGGCGCAGGATTGCGGAATCAAGATGACGGACGCCGAATTATTGAGAGAAGATGGCCGGGCTCACTTCATGTCCAAACGATTCGACCGAGAGGGGGTAAAGAAGCTCCACATGCAAACGCTCTGCGCGATCGCCCACCTGGACTATAACGATCCTCTCGCCAATTCGTACGAACAGTCGTTCCAGGCCATGCGGCAGCTCAAACTTCCCCACACCGATATGGAAGAATTCTATCGGCGAATGGCATTCAATGTGATCGCCCGGAACCAGGACGATCATACGAAGAACATCTCTTTCCTGATGGACGAAAACGGCGCCTGGAAGCTGTCCCCCGCGTACGATGTCACGTATGCGTACGACCCCAAAAACAGATGGATGAAGGCGCACCAGATGAGCTTGAACGGAAAACGCGATGGCATCAAGCGTAGTGACCTTCTGGAAGTTGCCCGGAGTATGAACGTCAAGAAATCCGGGGAGATCATAGATCGAATCTTAGAAACGGTTTCACATTGGGTCACTTATGCAAAGAAGGCCGATGTGCATGCGGATCAGATACAACAAATAAAGAAGACTCTGCTCCTCAAATTGTGAACCCGGGGGAGCCTCATCCATTCGTTCTACCCCCTAAGAACAGAAAACCTCCAGACGCTTCGCGCATCTGGAGGTTTCAAATGATCCCCTTCGAGGGACTATCCTCCCTCACTCCTTCGGGTTCTTCGGTTCGTTCATCTTCTGGTAGCTTTCCCACGTCATCGACTTGTAGTAATCCTCTCCGATGAACTTCGCGATGGTCAGGAATTTATCGGCGTCCACGTAGCCCGGGAGGGAAGTGATCGGGTCGCCCTTTGAGTCGAAGAAGATGATCGTGGGATAGCCCTTCACGCCGAACGCTCCCGCGAATTGGGGCTTCGTCGACTTCTTATCCTTATACGTGACGCTCGCGGTGTCTTCGGCGTTCAGCTTCACGACGTAGTAATGCTCGGTCAGGTAGTCCACCACCCGCTTGTCCGAATAGACATCCTTGTCCAACCTTTTGCACCAGCCGCACCAGTCCGTATAGACGTCGAGAAGTACCTTCTTTTTCTCGGTATTTGCTTTGGCGAAGCCCGTTTCAAACGGCTTCCAGCTCAATTCCGCCTTCGGCTTTTCCTTCGTGGATTGCGCGAATCCCGACGCGGGCATGCCCAGTGCGCTCAAAACAACCGCGTAACAGATGATTTTTATAGTAAAGGTTTTTGTCATATGGCCTCAAAGAGAGAACAGCATCAAATCACCTATCGTTCCGAACGATTTCTCAGTTAAATTCGATCATGAGCGAAAACGTATGCGTCGATCCCAGGTCGAACTTCGTGGGCGCAAACGCATAATCAAGTTGGAACTGCGAATATCTGAACCCCACACCCGCCGTGAACGATCTCGCGTCATAGCCCGTCATGTACCCGGCGCGCAGAGAGAGCGCCTGCCGGTAGTTCACTTCAGCGCCGACATGCAGGTGTGTCGTACTCTCGCCGGTGTACGAGACAAGGTCCGAAGCCAGCGTCAACGTTCCATCGAAGGATTCGATTCCCGTGACATAGGCCCCGCCCGCCCGGATGATCGTCGGAAGTTTTGACGCCTCCTGGTCGAGCTCGTTCACAGAGCCGAGGTTACTGACGGCAAGAGCGAGCTGGATGTTCCAGGGCGTCTGGTACCACCCGCCCAGATCGAGTCCGAACCCCGACGCCTCGTTGACGAGAATCTTCTCGTACAAAAGCTTTCCGGTGGCGCCGATGCTCAGGCACGAATCGACCATGTACGCCCCCGAAATTCCGACGGCCGCGTTATGCGAATCAAAGGTGCCTTGCGAAGGTCCGGGGTGGTCCCGAATCTCGATGTTGTTGACGCTCGTCGAGTTCACGCTGAGGCCGAGTGTCAGCTTGCTCATCGCGGCCTTTGCCGCGATATACTCCGTCCGGGTGTCCTGAATCCATTCCTTATGCATCAGAAGTAGCTGCGACGAGTGGTCGAGTGAAAGCGCCGCCGGATTGTAGTACATCGCCGAAGGGTCGGATGCGACCGCAGAGTACGCTTCACCCATGCCGATCGATCTCGCCCCGACGCCTAGCTTCAGAAACGCAAGTCCGGTCTGGCCGACCTGGCCTTCCCCCATGGAATGGGCGGCAAGAACCAGGGCGCACAATACGGGGATAGACCGGTAGGTCATGGATTAAAAAGCGGTCGAAAGAGTGATAATATGCATTCCCTGCGGAGCAAATGATTCGAACACGTACGCGTACGTCACCGCCGGCGTCAATCCAATAAATGAATTTCTGATAGTAAATCCAAGAGACGGTTTTGCCCCCGTCGCATCGCTGCTCGGGTCAATCCGGTCGATTCCCGCGCGAAGCGTGAGGTATTCGATGATGTAATACTCAGCGCCGGCCCGGAAAACGTTCGTCTGTTGTGAAGAATTCTCGAACTCCGCCGAAATCAGACCCAGGTTCGAAGGAAGGCGCAAGGCGGCACCGATCCGCCGGAGCGTGGGGAACTTGTCCGTGGTCGTCTTGCCGTTTTGATCGTAAATCGCCTTCGTGTCCCAGGTGTATTTCGAATTGAGGTCCTGTATCGCCCCTCCGATTGAAAGAAGATCCGTGAGTTGTGCGGAGAATCCCAGATCGAAACCGACCGTGGTCGACGTGACCTGGTCGTAGAGCTTGCTGTAATACAATTTCACCGCCACGCCCAGCGAAACCCGGTCCGAGACCCGGTTCGAAAACGCGAGATAGAACTGGTTCTCAGACGTCGAGAGATCCCCCGTCTTCTCGCCATCCCCATCCCTTCCGTCGATGTTTTTCACGCCCGCGTTGATAATTCCGAACGATACTCCCGCGGTGGGATGGATCGGCTGTGTGTAATTCACAAAATTCAGGGAGCGATCGAGCGAGAGAATCCCAAAAGTCAGCCCTGCCGACCTGTATTCGGCGAAGGCCCCCAATGAGGGATTATAATATGTTTGGATATCCCCGAAGTTGACGGCTGTCATGGCGTTCCCCATCCCCATCCCCCTGGCGCCCGATCCCATCCGGGCGAACGCACCCGCGCTTCCGGCTATCTGGGACCGGCTGAGCCCAACGCAGAGCAAGATACCGAGCAATGAAAATACAGCTTTCCTGATGATGCCTCTCACAATGGTTGCCATGTTACTGGAGCACCAGTATCTTCCCGAATTCCGGATCGCCGGTATCGGTCTTGATTCTGAAGAAGTACACCCCGTTGGCGACAGTTCTACCCTGATCGTCGCGCCCGTCCCAGATCTCGTCGAACTCCCCGCCGGAACGGGTGGCATGATTGATGAGGCTCCGGAGCCGGTTCATCCCGAAATCGAATATCTCGATGCTGACGTCTGGGCTGCAAGAGAGGCAGGCTCCGGCAAGGCCCGTGGCGTAATGGATTCGAACCTGCTCGAGGTTGGGAGCAAATGGATTGGGGTACGCATAGGCCGTCCCCGTGGCCCCGACTTGTTGATAGGCTCTCCGGACATTCCACCGGGCCCCGAAGCTATTCTGAGCGTTGTCGATTGTGGTCGCGATGCCGTCCCCTGTCCCCACAAAGACCGTATCCTCGATGACGGCAACCGAAAACATGCTGGCTCCGAGAATCGCCTGATGACTCGCGGGATCCGTGATCGTGGAGACGTGTGAAAAACTGAGGCCTCCATCGGGTGTCCGGAAAATTCCCTGGTCGGAAACGATATACGCAACAGAGTCCTTGAACGCGAAGGCATACGCTTTCACGCCCTGAAGGAGGTTCTTCCAGGAGAGCCCGCCGTCATCGGTGTAGCTGACGCCGTACTCTTCACTCGGATCCTGAGCCACCCAGTTCGTCGTCCAGACCCTGGTATGGCCCGGGAGAGGTTGTTCGTCGATCGCGATCACCCAGTTTCCGAGGATTGGGAGAGCTTCGTTCTGATGGGTGAAACGTTTCCAGCTTATCCCGCCGTCGGTCGACTTGTTGACTCCGCCTGCTGTCCCGCACCAGATGGTGTTGCCGTCATTCGTATGGACCCCGAACGCCAGGAAGTTATTGTTGCGCCTCGGGTCGAACCGGTCGTAGATCCGGTGTTGCTTGAGCGTGTCCGTAGGGCGGTAGGTCCAGAGCGTATCCGTCGGGTCGAGGGAGCTTCTGTTATCGGCAGGGAGAAGGATTCGTTCCCACGTCGTTCCGTTGTTCGTCGACTTTCGCAGTCCGCTCGCCCAGCTTGCGATCCAGACAGCTCCCGGGGAGAGCGCGATATCGAACGTGACGTTCTGTTCTGGGACGACGACAGGGAGGATCCAGATCGAATCATTGACTCCATAGGAAATGATGCTATCCCCCCGCGCGTCCTTCGTCTGGTTGACATGCTGCCATTGCGCGCCGCCATTAGTCGAAAATGCATACCCGGTCCCTGTCTGTACGGTTCCGTCGGTGATCTCCTTCTCGAATCCAGTGGAGGCCCAAATCGTGTCATGAAGTGTGGTCAGCGAAAAGATTCCGAGGTTGGAAAACGCGGGATCTGACTTGTAACTCTCCCACGATGCCCCGAAATCGATACTGCGCGCGGCTCCCTTGCTCGTCCCAATCCAGATGATGTTGGAATCTTGCAGTGTGAGAAGCGAGACGCCATTACTCGGGGGGAGGGAGGAATGAACCGAGACGGCGCTTGAAAGCGAGTATTGACCCAGGAATTTGGCCTGCCCGTATGCAGATCGCGGTTCGCTGATGAGCAACAGGAGAGATAACGCAACCCAGAAGTGCCACCCGTTCATCCGGCTCATGGGAGAATGGTGATGGTGTGGGAAATTGAATCGCTCAAAGCGCCCGACTTATCACGGGCCCAGAATCGAAATTCCTTCGTGCCGAGCGTGGCGGTGGAGTCGATCGGAATCACGAGTGAATACCGCCCGTCGGTTGCTACGGAATCGCCGTGCCCGCCCGATTTTCCATCGTCGAATAGCTGAAACTCAAAATTGGGACTCGAGGAGTTAATACTCTTGAAGAACACCTTGAGAATATCGGTTTCGCAATCAGGGTCGCTGGCGGAGACCGCGAAAAATACAGGGACTCTGCCGGTTACGGGCCTGTGGAGCGTGTCGGGTGCGGAAAGCCCGGCCAGTTGAGGTGGAAGATTGTTTCGGTCAATCACGAGCGAAGTACTGACGGAATTACTTGTCAAACCAATCTGGTTCTCGGCCACCACCACAATTCTGTATTCGCCGATGTCGCAGCGTGAAATATTGAATGAAAAGGTAGTTCTGTACGTCCCGATGGTATCCCGAAGGTAGTTCGGCAAAGGTTCCATTGTCCCGGAGGGAAGAAAGCTATTCTTTCCCGGCGGGGGCGCAACGATGAAGAAGATGCTTCCGGATGCGAACCAGCTCTGTTCCCCGGGCTGATAAAGAAAATAGCTTATCTTTCTTATCGACTCGAGCCGCTCGAGTGCGCGCACTACGACCGTCGCCGACTCTGTGATTGTGTAGGATCCGCCGCCCAGGTGGACCACCGCCGAGCCGGTGGTGGTGTCGAGGTTGGCAATTGGAGTGCTAAGCTGGAGGGAAGAAAGAAAAGGCGAATCGAGTGAAGAATCAACGATCCCGTCCTTTTCCTTCTCACAAGAGAGCAGGAAAAGGGCCGAGGAGAGAACCATACTATAAAAGAGAGAGCGCCTCATTCCATTCGAATATAAATAAAAAAACCGCGTGGTTCTGTATCCGGTCCTAAGATCAGGGAACCACCCGGTGATACAAAGCCCACTTTACCCGCTTACTCTGTTTGAACAACCAGAACGGCAAATTAAACGAGTAACAAAGAATCAGGCGCTGGGCTTTGAGAATTTTTGGCTGAAAGTATATCGAAGCTAACCAATTTAGGGGATAAAGTCAAGAAAATGAAAGCATTATCCAACTCTTTGTCGGAGCCGAGGTTTCCCCATTGGAGGTAAACACCTCCCCTTCGGGTAGGTAAAGACCTACCCCTCCAATAGGTATCAACCCCATTGTCCGGCGTCCCATGAATCGCTAGATTAGTCACACTGAAGTGATACCTGGCTGGAGAGGCGTCAATGGAGGGTGATAGGGATAGCGGCGGTTCCACATTGGCTGGACTTGAACGGCGGGGAAGCAGAGGTCAGGCGGAACTGACTTGTCGCTAGAAGAAGAACTTCTTCTTCGGGTTCACTCCAAATAAACCACATCCCAATCACCACCACGGAAGGAGTTTTTATGTCAAAACGCAACGTTCACCAATCGCCCCAGCACGCCAAATCGTCAAGGCGGTTTGGAATATATGGCTGGATTATGGTATCTTTCCTAACCTTGACAGGCCTGTTTCAGCAAGCCACGGCGCAGGTCGTTACAGGGCATGAGAATTTCAACACGACGCTCGATAGCGCCACCCAATTCACGCACAGATTCCAGGCGGCTATATTCGGTGAGTATTTCGGGCGCGATGGGATAATGGGAGTCCTGAATCAACCGAACTGTGTTGGGCTTCGAATCTACCAGGGTAAGAAGGCTGACGGATCTTCTGCATTCGTAGTGGTCGGCGTTACAGGAGACGGGCACGACCTGACCATGGGCCAGCTTCTGGAGAACGGACTTCCGTGTCCGCCGTTCTGCGACACGAACTGGGTGATGGTGAAGCATTGACGTCTCGATAGTTCCTCTGAACATCTAAACTCGCAAATTTATGGTGCTTCCCCTTTCCTCGTGGCTCAATTTGGCATCCGATTTCGTCCCTGTTGGGATGGGGATCGGGCGTAAATCATACTGGAGAGGGGGAGCAACCCTTTTTTTCAGTTTTGTTGTTTTGTGTCTGGTCGTCGAGGTGGCGAGCTACATAACTGGTTTTTTAAACATCAATAACCACTGGATACTCCATATTTATGACCTCTTAGAGTACGTGATCCTTATTCTGCTCCTTGCGGGCTGGCAGAAGGAGGCCGGGCATCCGTTACTGCAACGATTGCTTTACGTGAGCATTGGACTCTTCGCTATTCTCTGGATCGTGGCCAAAGTTGAGTTCGAAAGCTTCAAACGGTTCGATCAGTACACACATACTATTTCTGCATTGGTGCTCGTGGCGGTTTCTCTTTTCACACTCATCGACCTTGCGAGAAACGAGTCTTTATCGGCGAACAGAGAGGTGCCTCTCTACCGGACCTTCAAGTTCTGGATTTTAGTCGCGGTTTTCTCCTTTTTTTCCGGAAACACGTTTCTGTTCGGGATGGGCGAGATGATCATTGGGCTCAAATTCAAGGATGCGGTTACGGTTTGGACCCTCCACTGGTGGCTGAACATCACCGCAAACATTTGTTACGGAGTCGCATTTTGGTGCCTCAAGCCACGGTAGATCTCTGGTGGATCCTCGCGATAGGGTCGGCGATGTTCCTCGTGCTCGCAGGAGGGATTATTGCTTTGCTCCTCCTTCACGTCCGGAAAACAACCAAGCTGCTCTCCGAGGCGCGGCTCATGCAGGAGCAGCTTTCGAGTTTGTCGCAACAGATCCTTACCGCCCAGGAGGAGGATCGACTGAAGGTGAGCCGGGAACTCCACGACGAGATCGGCCAGCTCATGGCCGCCATCGACATCAATCTCACCGTCTTGAAGAAGGAGTTTCAAGCGGGTCCATCTCAACAAAACCGTCGCATCGATGTAATTCGAGGCTTGACGCAGGATGTCCTGACCCGGATCAGAAAAGTGCTTAAAGACTTGCGGCCCGTGGTGCTTGAGAGTGCCCGGGGAACCGGGAGCGACGGTCAAGTCGGAATTCTTGAGCCCCTGCGGCGCCTCTGCAGCGAGCATACCAGTCTGACCGGGATCCCGGTGAGCTTCCTCGAAGACGAAGCGGTTGAACAATTGAGCGAAGCGCATAAGATCGCTCTGTACCGGATAATTCAGGAAAGCCTGACCAATATCACAAAGCACGCGCAGGCGCAGCATGCAGTGATCGAAATGACCCAGGACCAGGACGAGAGTACAGGTGAGGCCTACCTTGATCTCGCGATCCAGGACGACGGTTGCGGCTTCGAGTCGGAAAGTGAGACGCGACAGCCGAACAGTTCCGGCCGGAATGCCGATAGAAAGTTCGGCCTGCTTGGAATTCGCGAGCGCGTGAAGAGTTTCGGGGGAACGTGTAACATAGCATCGGTGAGGGGGAAGGGGACCAGAGTCAGTCTCCGTATCCCCCTCCATCAGACTTCAGAAGGCAAAGGGAAAGGATCGAGCAATGGATAAAATTCGGGTACTCTTCGTCGATGATCACCCCATAGTCCGGAAGGGCCTCGTCTCCCTCATGAGCGCTGAAAAGGATATCCTGGTGGTCGGCGAGGGATCCGACGGAGACGAAGCGATCAAGCTCGCTCGATCCTGCGATCCATCGATCGTTATTATGGACCTCGCGATGCCGCACAAGAACGGCCTCTATGCGACGACCGCGATTCTCAAGGAAAACCCCAAACTCAAGGTGATCATACTATCCATGTCGGATGAGCCCGAGTCGGTCCGGCTTGCCATCCAGGCCGGGGTTTCCGGGTACGTGGTGAAACAGAGTATAACGAGCGAGCTTCTGAGCGCTATTCGGGAAGTCTCCAAGGGGAACGCATTCTTTAGCCCGTCAGTCGCAAAGGTGTTTCTCTCGCCGGCGGCGCCGAATGGATCGAGGGAATGGGAGCTGACACTTCGCGAGCGTGAAGTGCTCCACCTGGTCGCACAAGGAAAATCCAGCAAGGAGATCAGCACCCACCTCGAGATCAGCGTCAAGACGGTCGAAAAGTACCGTCAACAAATCATGGACAAGCTCGGCATCCATGAAGTAGTCGGTCTGACCAAGTTTGCCATCTCCAAGGGGATCGCAGAGCTGTAGCCCTTCAGTTCATACCTTCCAGATCAGCTCGGACGTTCCGAGCCTCCCACCAAACCTCCTATTTGCCGAGTAGGTGTCGACCTATTTGAAGGGTAGAAATCAACCCACCTCAAAGTAGGTATCAACCCCATTGATTTTTGAATAGGTAATCTTAGATTTGTCCGGAGTCATCCACTCTCAATCTTCTTCGAGAGCCCGGATGATCGGGGGAAGTATTAACAAGCATTCCAGCACGACGATTTACTCTGCGCTGGGCAAGCTCTAGTCCGGTCGCTTGTCCGGATTTCAAAAGTTTAGTTGACGTCTCACCTCGGGGGTTGGCCACACTTATTCGGAGGTAGTATGAAAAGTCTTGTTCGCGCTCTTCTCACACTAACTGCTCTTTCGTTCGTGTCTGTGTTTCCCTTGGCCGCTCAATTCACAGATCCCAGTGATGCCGCATTGGCTCAAGTACACATTTCCCCGCCTCAAAGCCTGTCACCATCATCCCTGCGAAGCAGGTTTGCCCAGGTATTAACAAGTGACGACGAGGTCAAAGTACTGGCTGCCGGACTTTCTAGTCGAGGCTTCAAGCCTCTAACTGCCTCAAGCAACTTCTTTGGGAGGACGACGACGCTTACCGGGGCGAATTCGCGGACCGGAAAAATCACACTTTATGTGCAAGACTATTCTAAAGCCGGCTCGTCAGACCGGGCCGCGCTCGTACAGATCAGGGTTTCATCTGGCGAGCGATCTGAGGTCCGCTCCATTTTCGTCATAGCTCCCTCGGGTAACTTTGCCGATACGGCTGTGGAGGAATATGGAGTTGATAAGGGTCTGAATCTAGTACGAAACCACAGTTGGTGGTCCTGTGTGAAGGAGCGGGTAAAATCAAAGTGTGGAACCGCTTGTGTCGGTTCGTTAGTGACTTGCACTGGAACTTGGACAGCCTATCTCGGTTGTGTAGCCGTTCGTTGCGGCGCTTGTTTGTTGAGTGCCTCAGCGTGTTGCGGCTGCGACTGTCGGTGGTGGTGCAAATGGGCAGCAGGATGCTGTAAGTAGTAGTCAGAATAATTCATAGGTGCAAACCGCCTAATCCAAAGTATCTAATAATCGAAAGGTACGAACATGAAGATCTTTGTGATACACGACCGCTCCGGAAACATTAGAGGTACTCTTGCATCAGATCGTGCCGGCGTCGATATCAAGTCGTCACATGACGGTCAGGTGCATGCCTTTGAAAAAACCGATCTGAAGAAAAGTGACTTACCCGGCTACCTTCACGATTTGCACACGAAACACAAGGTTGACCTCACATCTGAAAAGCCGAGAATTGTACCAAGGGGCGTTTAGGTCGTCGCCGAGGTGTGCCCTGTAACTTCGCTCAAAGACCAATCAATAACCAGGAAGGATGGGTAGAGTATGTCGAACGAACTCAATATTTCCGAGCTGTATGTGGGGACAATCGATGGCGGCTGGACATTTCAACTTTACATGTCGGGATGGGACCGCGATCGAGTAAGAATTTTCAATGTTGTTCCGGATTCTCTGGTACATCCACCCGGGGGTGGGTTAATACAGATTCCGGGTGGGCAGGATCTGGAGGTAACGAGAACCTGGAGCACCACGTGGACGGATCCGGGTGGCAATCAAGTGCTTCAATCTAACATGGAGATGACGAATCCGGGTCCGCACATGGTGACGTTTCATGTGCTAGTGGCGGAGACTGACAACTGAGACTGGAAATAATTTTAGAGTGGGGTTGGTGTGTAAACTGGTGCCCGTCAACGCCCTGACCTCAGTCTTCTCAAACTCAAGGAGGTGTTCATGTTCTTATCTGAATCACTTTTCTACCCAAGTCGTCTCGCGACGATGGTTTTTCTATTGGTTGTGCCTATCACCTCCTATTCCCAGAAGGAAGCACCGCCTGTGGCTGGCCTTCAGTCCACGGTGAAGGATTTGTCCGATTCGATTGCCTCGCTCAAGGCAAGGGTCTCAGCGATCGAAGGCAAATCCGGGCGAGTCTTTCACTTCGGTATCAGTTTGGGATTTAGGAGTATCACGAATGGCGGTGAGCATCTCGAGGAACCTACCTTCTCAGCGGACAGCTTCAAATTCGATACCTACCTGAGAGACCGCGGTTCGATGGTTATATCGGGCGTACTCTTAATAACTCCGTGGACGGATACCAATGACGTCTTTTTGTACCGCGTGGGATTTCTCGCGAATGTAAATCTCGTCGATCTGACAAGCGGGAACATAGGTAACTTTAACAGAAATGTCGAGGGCGGGGGCGGGGTCGCCTGCAGGCTCAGTGACAATTTCTCGCTGGGTCTAACGTATGAAAGGGTGTTTCATCGCTCGCTGACCGGATACTACCTGGAGAGGAAGGGCGTCAACTCCCACGACCAATTGACGGATGATCGGGGGCAGGTCATCACTCAGCTCGATCCTCAGAACGACCATTACTTCAGAGACGACGATCTTGACGCCATCTCAGTAAAGTTCATTTTTCTTTTTTGAGTGGAAACGCGTTTAGTCAGCCGTGGAGTCTTGAATTTTGACTGAGGCTGGTTGATCGTGAAATCGATCGGCGGCTTCCACACAAGCTCCCCCAGTGGTATGCTCCAAACATGCCAGTTGAGGTCTCCTCCGGCCGCCGAATTGGAATCCATAAACGGGCTCTGCTTCTCATGGAGCCTTCCAATCACTTCGCTCCCACCTCAAATATGGGAATCGGGGGAAACGTCAAGAGGAAAACAACAAACGTAGCCCACCCCAACTGTTTCCTTCCAGGACTTAGCTCAGACAGCTCCTCCACAGGGGGATGCTGCAGTTTTATGAGGAAGTAGAGCACCGCCGCCCAGAGGAGCCACCCAACGGTCCCAAGCTGGACGTTCGGTCCGAAGAGTGGAAGGAAGCTCGATGCCCCGATCAGAATCAACAGCACAAAGAAGACGCGGGCGATGATCCCTTGCTTTCGACCGACGAGAGCATAGAGTATATGTCCCCCATCGAGCTGTCCCACCGGAATCAGGTTTAGGGCTGTGATAAACAGGCCGAACCATCCAACACAAAGGAACGGGTAGTGGTAGATCTCATTCATGGGAGGAACGAATCCCCTGGTGCTGAAGATCTTCGCGAGGAACCAAAACAGCCCGGAGTAGCCGAATGTCAACCCAGTATCCGGAATCTTGTCCAGAACCCTGTACTCGGGGTGAATGGAAAAGAGATACTCTTTTGAGGGGAGGGTCAGGAACCCGACCATGAGAATAATGACAGTTGGAACGAGGCCGGCGATCGGGCCCGCGATGCCGATATCAAACAGCGCCTTCTTTGTGTGGAGCGGAGATCGGATGCGGATGACAGCCCCCATCGTGCCGAACGGATTCAGCAAGAATGGGGGGATCGGGATGTAGTATGGAAGCGTCGTTTTGACCTGATGGAACTTTGCCGCGAAGAAATGGCCGAACTCATGGAAGGAAAGTACAGTCAGAAGGCATAGTGAATAGGGGAGGCCAAGGGGAAAATTCCCCAGGTCGAATGGATCCTTATTCAACCATTGCACCCCCGCGAGAGTGACTGTAAAGAAGGTCGCGAGGAATAATATCGTATGTAGGGAATAGGTCGACCAATTTCTTGAGACTGCGGGACTAACTGCGGCGACCGATAGGTCTGGATACTCCGGAATGTTCCCCTCCATCTATGAAGAAACTTCGAAACCCTTTAGTAAATGATAACGAAAAGAGGTGAGAAAGGAAAGGCGGGGGATAAAATGAAAAAGGCTCTAACCCGGTTAGGGGTTAGAGCCTTATCTTGGAGATGAAGATATTACGGCTTCGGCGAAGACGGCAGATTTGGATTTACAGTTCTTGGTTTCGGCGAAGACGGCACATTTGGATTTACAGTTCTTGGCTTCGGCGATGAAGGAAGATTCGGGTTCACAGTTCTCTGTGAAGACAACCCTTGTTTTCCTGCGATCGAGCTTGAAGATACTGCGGCCTGGGAAATTGCTAAGTTTACTGCAACCACTAGAATGATAGTAGTGGCAAGTGCAGCAACACGTTTAACATTGCGGTAAGTGGAATTCGCCATATTAACTCCTATCTGAAGGTTTTAGGTTACTTTATCGTTCAAAACTGTGTTTTTCGCACTTGCATGGAAAACCGGGCGGTTTTGTAAGCAAGTAGGCAGTACAATGATACCGAACAACGCTCGAATTAACAATTAAAAGGCCTATACGAGTGGCAGAAAAGTACTCCAAATTTTGCCTGTGCCTGAAGTCACGTTTTTACGCATATTGAAAATTATTTGCGAATTTTCTTGACAAAGTTACACCTATTCGCTATATTTCGATACATCAAAGAGAACCAAGGCAACAAAGATGGACTCTAGAAGGGTTGAGTTATGAAGATATCCAGGAAGATTTTCTTGGGGTGGTTATCTATCAGTGCCCTTTATATTGTCGCGTTGCTAATTTTCCCCCATCGAGATGCTCCCCTTTCAAGCTTCTTAAACCGCATCATTCAATCCCTTCTCTTCGTTATATCGTTATTTATTTTTCTGAGGGAGCCTCAGCGTAGATCGCGGATAATCTTCCTCAACTTTACCGCCTATTTTTTCTTATCGATCCTTTCGTTCGGTTATGATTTTGTGGGCGAGGCCTTTTTTAGAGAGAAGTATGCCTCCCATATTTTCTTTCAGTACACTGCGATTGGATACGTCCTGGTGTTGGCAATCGCAATTGTATATCTGGTGATGGATCTGCTTTTCCAGCAATTCAAGGTTTATCAAAAATATCTCGCAACGATGGCTTTGGTGTTGGTATTCTTTGTTTACTATTTCTATCCAATGTTGCAGGATCCTCTCTATTTGTATTCGACTGAAGATATCAAGCAATACAAGACTCTTTCTAGTTTCGTGGATGATGGGCACGAAATCCCAAGTGCCACCGAGCTTGCCTCCAAGGTCCGATTGCAAAACTGGAGCAATGGGCAACCTATAGGTGATCTTTATCCACGAGAAAATATTCGGAGAATTGAAGTACTCGCACCATACCTAGAGGGTGAGAACTACATGGTGCTTCTATGGAAGCCGCTTTTTCTAGATACGATTTACATGAACGTGTTGATGATTGGATCCATCATCCTCTTCTTCGGTTATCAATACAAGAAGGACCCCCCTCAAGGCGCATACGTCGATAAGATCATGTTTCTGTTTCTCCTAATTTGTTCGATGGATATCGTTCATAATTGGGGCTTCATTAAGAGCATAGAGTGGAATTCTTTTGGCGAGATATTCCGAATAGGTCAATATGTTACTATCCTAATCGAGCTATTGATGGTCCTCTTTTTCAGCCTCAGACTCCGGTTCATCACCTCCGTGCAGGGAGAATTCTATGAGACTGAGCTCGCTACTAATCCCCAGCAGATCAGTCGCTGGAGAGATTGGGTGGACGAGATAGTCCTCGCAAAGTTTTTCAATTTCAAGATATTTAATGGTAGATTGTTCCAGAATCCAAGTGGTAAGTGATCGCCGAACCCACGAGATCACGAATAATTTCTAATTTCACACACAAAGGGAGATATGGAAAAGGATAAGAGGGTGAGGACCGTTGAGGAGAGAAAGCCGGGTGAGATGGAATACGCTATCATCGGCAAAAGTCGTGCGGTTGATCAACTCCTAAAACAAATTTCTCGCCTTTCCAAAATCCGGCGAGATGTCGTTATCATTGGGGAAGCCGGCTCGGGTAAGGGCGCCATCGCCAAGAACATCTACTCTTTCGAGCAATCGCCCGAGAGTAATACCCCCTTCATGTCTCTAAATCTGTCCGTCTTGGATGACAAGGAACTGGAAGCAGTCCTGTTCGGGTATGATCGCGGTACAGAGGGACTTCCGTACACGACAAAGAGGGGTCTTTTCGAAATTGCGAATGGCGGCACGGTTCTAATTGAAGAAATTGAAGAGGCGAGTTTTCGCAATCAAATGAAGATTCTTGCTTTCATGAACGAGCGGACGGCAAGACGCATAGGCGGCTCTCGTGCGGAACCAGTTGACATCCGGCTGATCGTAACCGTGAAAGAAGATCCTAAATCCCTCGTGGACAAGAGGAAGCTCCTGGAAGACCTCTTTAATAAGCTTTCCGATTTCGAGCGGATCGAAATCCCCGCGCTCCGAGAACGTCCTGAAGATATCCCGCTTCTCGTCAAGCATTTCGCAGCAGAACTTTGTAAGGAAATCGGTATAGGCGAATTGGTGATCGATATCAATGCGATTGATGTGCTCGTCCGCCAAAGTTGGAGAGAAAATATTAGAGAGTTGAAAGCCGTTGTTGATAAGTCGGTACTCTTCTCCAATGGTGGTCGATTTATGCTGCCACCGGAATTGGTCGACGAGAAGACGGAAGTCGTGAAGATGATCAACAATATCGCGACAGGCCAGGACTTCATCCTCGACAAGTCCCTCGATGCCATCGAGAAGGGGATTATCGAGCGCTCCTTGTCAAAATTCGGGTTCAACCAATCAAAAGCTGCCGGATTTCTCGGGATGACGGAGCAGACGCTACGATATAAACTGAAACGATTGAACATTACGAGTTCCCGCGCGCGCGCGTAAGGACTGAGGAAGAATGTTGGACAATGCCCCTGGTTATCAGGGGCATTTTTTTTGCTTAGAGGTTTCGCTCCTTCCAAACGACTTTACGGCTCAACTTTGCAATAATTGGTAACAGCAAAGCATAGAGAAAAAAATAGAGCTCGAAGGCGGGGAAATACTTTAGATAGGACAGTCGTCCGAACCGGCTCAGAGGCATCCAAAGTACCCAAAGGTCCATCAGCCCTAAGGAGGCGGCGGTCATTAGTACTAGGGAGGGGGAACAGAAGAAGCAACCTAGAAGCAGAGAAAAACGAAAGGCCCAGCCGATAGCCATGAATAACATTCCCCAAAAAATCATTTCCAGGCCACCAACTCCCCACCTTTGTTTCTGCCAGTATAATTGTTTCCATGTTGGGCAGGCTTTGCTTTTCACAAGAGTTTCCGGATTAACCGGGAATCGCACTTCAAAGTCGCTCTTCTCGAGTATTGCACGAACAAGAGAGTAATCCTCCGTGACGCTGAAGGGGATATTTCCGTACCCCCCAGTCATGTCGTAGGCTGTTCTGCGAACTGCGAAATTATTGCCAATCACGGTCAATGGGATTTTCCACCCGGCCGTCGATGAGGCCAAGCTGAATAGGAAGAGCCAGTCGAGTGCCTGCATGCCTTCAAAAGCACTCTCGGCTTCGAGAAGTGTATATCCTCCGACGATGCCGGTCCTTTCGCCAAAAGAACGAACTGTTTCCCTCACCCAGCGACGGGGGACGGTGCAATCAGCATCAGTGAAGATCAGGACCTCCCCCCGAGCGACTTCGATTCCACCGGAAAGGGCGTTCGCCTTTCCTCTAAGATTACCTTCACCTTTACTGGTTGAGACGAGCTCCATCCATGAGTGAATACTGACGAAGGACTGGGCGATTTCCCCTGTACGATCAACAGAGCCGTCATTGACTATGATCACTTGGAGCTTTTCCTTTGGGTAGTCAATCTCTGACAATGATTGAAGACATTCTCCGAGATGAGTTTCCTCGTTTCGCGCCGGCACAATAATCGAAATGGCTGGCTCATGACGATCTCTTCCATTGATTTTGGTAGCCCGCGATAGGCCCAACCTGAGAAAGACGACCAAAGCTCCATACAGGACTGCTGTGCCTAATAGAATAATTTCCATTATCATGGATTCAGATTCAAAGAAGGAGCAATGTAGAGAAAGGATTCTTCCTAAACAACGAATGCCTGGTTGCTAATCCAAAACGATTGAATTATATTCATAGCGCATGGAAAAAACTCCCCTCGTGATCGGGATCGCCGGTGGCACGGGCTCGGGCAAGACCACCGTGACCACGAAAATACTAGAACGGCTTGACGTTGGGAAAGTTGTGCTCCTAAAGCAAGACTACTATTATAAGGACCTTTCGGCGTTCGATGGCCTTCCCCCCGAACGCATCAATTTCGACCATCCAAACGCTCTCGAGAATTCTCTACTCGTGGAACATCTCTCACTCTTGAGGCAATCAAAACCGATCCGGCAGCCATTGTACGACTATTCCAGCTACAAGAGGTTGAAGGCTACTACACTCGTTGAACCTCGGAGTGTTATTATCGTGGAAGGGATCCTTATTTTTATCGAACGGGATCTCCGCGAACTAATGGATATCAAGATATTTGTCGACACCGATGCCGATGAAAGACTTCTGAGGCGACTTCGTCGGGATCTTCTGGAGAGGGGGCGAACGATAGATTCGGTTATGAAGCAATATGTTGAAACCGTGAAGCCGATGCACGAGGAATTCGTCGAGCCGAGTAAGCGGTGGGCTGACGTGATAATACCAAAGGGGGGTGAGAATCTTGTTGCAATCGACATGGTGGTGACCAAAATTCGGGAGATGCTGCCGCAATTGTAATTGGGATCCCAACCATCTGATTCGATCCTTCGCGGGCTCTGCCCTAGATCACTTGTTCTTTTTCATATCGTCTTCGAAGGGTTCCACCTCTCTATCAGTACCGTCTTCTTAGCTGATTATATTGGCGCGCATGCGGTATCTGCATCTCATGAGCATGAATACTTGTTTCTCTTGCCGGAAAATGATATATTTTCGCCAGTGAACGTTCCACCCATCAAGATGCCCAAGACCTCCACGAGTATTATCCGAGCTTCTGAGTCGATGCAGCAATTCAGTTATCGCAAAACTGTATTGCCCAATGGAATCAGGATCGTGTCTGAGGAGATCCCATATGTCCGGTCCATCTCCGTGGGCGTGTGGATCAATGTCGGATCGCGGGATGAGCACCGACACAAGAACGGAATCTCCCATTTCCTCGAACACATGGTTTTCAAGGGGACTGAGCGCTATTCTGCCCAACAGATCGCGCGTAGCCTGGAGGGCGTTGGGGGCTACCTGAACGCATTCACCACGAAAGAGCAAACTTGCTTCTACGCCCGCATTCTTGATGATAATCTCCTGAAAGCCCTCGATGTGATCTCGGACCTAGTCCGGAATCCTCTCTTCGATGTCAAAGAAATGGCAAAGGAGAAGAAGGTGATTCTCGAGGAGTTGAAAAACCTCGAGGACGACCCCGAGGAGCTGATCCACGACCATTTCGATAGCACGATCTTTCATGATCATCCCCTCGGGAACCCGATTATCGGCAGGGCGGAGAGCATCAAAACCTTTTCCCGGATGGACCTCAAGAAATACCTCCGAGGCTATTATGTTCCCAGTGGAATCGTCGTTGCCGCCGCTGGCAACTTGAAGCACGAAAAGCTCGTTGCGATCGTCGAGAGGTATTTCGGCGGGTTGGACACGAAGCGATCAGGTGCCCGGCGCGCCGTCGGTTCTCGTCGGCTGAGACCGGGACGCCAGGTTATCGAAAAGCCGATTCTCCAGGCCCATGTCTGCACGGGAACGGTCGGCTACGGAGTACGGAGCAAGATCCGTTACCCGCTCATGGTTCTCAATACCCTCCTTGGTGAGGGAATGAGCTCTCGTCTGTTTCAGAATATCCGAGAGAAGTATGGTTTCGCATACAACGTCTTTTCATTTGCCAATCTCCTCAGCGATACGGGAAATTTCGGCGTCTATATAGGTACCGATTCCAAGAACATCGACAACTCGATCGAGCTGATAAACAAAGAACTCAGTAAGCTTACTGCGAACCGGATCAGCGCGGAGGAGTTGCGGCGAACGAAAGCACAGCTCAAAGGAATGATTGTCCTCGGACTTGAGAGCATGTCGAACAGAATGATGCGCCTCGGAAGCGGGGAGATTTATTTCGAGGAATTCGTGGGCCTGCAGGAGATTATCGCCGCCATCGATTCGGTCAAGGCGGACGAGGTCCTCGAGGCCGCTCGAAAATTGTTCAACGTGGACAAGTTCTCCACCGTGATCATCAAGCCCTCGAAGGAGGAGAAACCTGTTCCCCCGAAGGCCGTAGCCTGATACCATCTTTTTCACCCAGTATTTCCAGATCGATCGAAAACATATGATTATCGGAATCCCAAAGGAAATCAAGACCAACGAGAATCGCGTCTCCCTCGTCCCTGTGGGCGCGCAGACGTTGACGCGCGCAGGGCATACGGTTCTGGTCGAGTCGAATGCCGGCGTCGGAAGCGGATTCGAGGATGACAGCTACAAGAAGGCCGGAGCGAGGATCCTCAAGTCGGCTGCGGAAGTCTATGCGCAGTCGGATATGATCATGAAGGTGAAGGAGCCGCTTGAACCTGAGTATTCTCTGATCAAGAAGGACCAGATCGTCTTCACCTACTTTCATTTTGCATCAAGCAGGACGCTTACCGATGCGATGCTCAAGTCGCGCTGCATCGCGATCGCGTACGAGACCGTTCAGAAAACAGATGGATCGCTCCCTTTGCTGATTCCGATGAGCGAGGTGGCGGGCAGGATGGCGCCGCAGGAAGGCGCGAAGTACCTGGAATCCACGATGGGGGGAAGAGGAGTCCTCCTGGGCGGTGTCCCGGGAACGGAGCCCTGCGACGTGGTCGTGATCGGCGGCGGCATTGTCGGAACGAACGCAGCCAAGATCGCTTCGGGGCTGGGTGCGAGAGTCACGATCCTCGATAACAATCTCTACCGGCTCCGATACCTGGAAGACGTGATGCCGAAAAACGTCGTGACGCTGATGTCGAACCCGTACAACATCCTCAAAATGATCGCGAAGGCCGATCTCGTCATCGGCGCGGTGTTGATTCCGGGAGCGAAGGCCCCGCACCTCGTCACGCGGGAAATGCTAAAATCGATGAAGCCCCGGTCGGTGATCATCGATGTCTCGGTAGATCAGGGCGGCTGCGTCGAAACCTGCAAGCCGACCACGCATGAGAACCCGACATTTGTCGTCGAGGGAGTCGTGCACTATTGCGTTGCGAACATGCCGGGCGCCGTTCCGTTTACCTCGACGGTGGCGCTCACGAATGCGACGCTTCCCTATGCGGCCGAAATCGCCGCCAAAGGATTCGCCAACGCGGTCGCGACGAACAACGAGCTCCGGCTCGGAGTCAATATCGTCGGGGGAGAGATTACCTATAAGGGAGTGGCGGACGCGTTCGGATTGCCCTTCAAGCCCTTCAATGGCCTCGATTAGTATCTCTCAGGTGGATATCCCCCAGGCAAGCTCAATTCTATCTCCCATCTTCTCCGCTCAGAGCTGATGCCCAAGATAACGATCGACGGCAAGCAACTCGAGGTCGAAGCAACTTCGACCATCATCCAGGCGGCGTTTCAGAACGGCATCACCATCCCGCATTTCTGCTGGCACCCGCGCCTTTCGGTGGCGGGGAACTGCCGCATGTGCCTCGTGGAAGTGGAGAAACTTCCCAAGCTTGTCATCGCATGCTCCACCCAGGTCGCCGAGGGGATGGTCGTGAAGACAAATTCGGACCGGGTCGTGAACGCGCAGCAGGCGGTGATGGAGTTTCTCCTGATAAACCACCCGCTCGATTGCCCCATCTGCGACGAGGCCGGCGAATGCAAGCTCCAGGACTACGCATACAATTATAGTGTAGGGCAGAGCAGGTTCGAGTTCAACAAAGTCCGCAAGCCAAAACGGGTCGAACTCGGCCCGAATGTCATGCTCGATACCGAGCGGTGCATCATGTGCTCGCGGTGCGTCAGGTTTTGCTCCGAGGTCGCGAAAAGCCCCCAGCTTGTCTTCACGCAGCGGGCGGACCATGTGGAGCTCACGACCTTCCCGGACGAAAAGCTCGACAACCCTTATTCGATGAACACGATCGACATCTGTCCCGTGGGCGCGCTGACGAGCAAGGATTTCCGGTTCAAGGCGCGTGTCTGGGAGATGTCGGCGACCGATACCGTCTGCCAGGGTTGCGCAAGGGGCTGCAACGTCAAGATGTGGGTGCGCAACAACCAGATCCTCCGCCTGACCCCACGGTTCAACCCCGATGTGAACGACTATTGGATGTGCGACTTCGGCAGGCTGGAAACCTTCAAGTCCGTCGATGCGGGAACGCGGATCAACCAGCCGATGATCAGAAAAGACGACAAGCTCGTCCCCGTCGGTTGGGACGAGGCGATCTCGCGAACCGCGCTCGAGCTGAAAGCCTTCAAGAGATCGGAAATAGCGGGGGTCCCGTCTCCCTACGCGACGAACGAGGATAACTTCGCGCTCATGAAGCTGATGGATTCTCTCGGGGCGAAGAGGATGGGCGTTCTGAAACACGTGATCGAAGGATCGGGGGACGAAATACTTCTCCGGGAGGACAAGACACCGAACGGATACGGGGCCACCGAGATCGGGCTCTCCTCCGGGACGACCGCGCTCGACCTTGAATCCGTCCTGGAGGGCATCAACGCGGGCTCGATCAAGGCGCTGTACGTCATCGACGAGGATCTCGCCGCCGACCCGGATGTGGCGGAGGTGTTGTCGAAATTGGATTTGCTGATCGTGCACGCCTCGAGCGTGAACGAAACGACAAAGATCGCCGATATCGTCTTATCCAGCTCCACCTACGCCGAGAAGCACGGGACGATTGTGAATTTTCAGGGCCACGTTCAAAGGTTGCGGCCCGCCGTGGCGACTGCCGAGATGGACAGGGCGCTCGACGGCTTTTCGATGAGCCGCCTCGACAAGTTCGGCGCTCCGAACGACCGGTGGACCAAATCCTTGAAGCGCGAAGCGCGCCCCACCTGGCGGATTTTGACGAATGTCGCGGGCGCGCTTAATTCTAGGTGGAAATTCAACACGGCTGAGGACGTGTTCAACGAGATCGCCTCGACTGTCGGCGCATTCAAGGGCATGACGTACGCAAAGATAGGATCGAGGGGAATGAAGCTCAGGAAGAGTTCTTTAATGGCAAACGCGGTCCGGACCTGATGGAAATCCTGATTGCGGCGATTAAAATCGCGATTGTTCTTGGCGCCCTCCTCACGACGGTCGCCTACACGGTCCTGGTCGAGCGGAAGGTTGCCGCGGCCATACAGAACAGGATCGGCCCGAACAGGGTCGGGTGGAAGGGGATGCTGCAGCCCCTCGCAGACGTCCTGAAGCTCGTTACGAAAGAAGACATCGTTCCGACGAATGCCAATTCGTTTCTCCACGACCTTGCGCCGGTGATCTCGATCGTGGTGGCGCTGACGACGTTCGCGGTCATTCCGTTCGGGAACCGGCTGGTTCTCTTCGGCCAGGAGATCAAGCTTCAGATCGCCGATGTTAATATCGGCATACTCTACGTTCTTGCGCTTACCTCGCTGGGGGTTTACGGCGTGACGTTGAGCGGGTGGTCGTCAAACAGCAAGTATTCCCTTTTGGGGGGCCTCAGGTCGTCCGCGCAGATGATCAGCTACGAGCTTGCGATGGGGCTTTCTCTCATAGGGGTGATCATGATCGCGGGAACGCTGCAGCTCGACAAGATCGTGGAGGCGCAGGCGGGGTGGAGGTGGAATATCGTTCTCCAGCCGGTGGGATTCGTGCTCTTCGTGATCTCAGCCTTTGCGGAGACCAACCGCCTCCCGTTCGATCTGCCGGAAGCCGAGCCGGAGCTGGTGGGCGGATATCACACGGAATACAGCGGCCTCAAATTCGGGCTCTTCTTTCTTGCCGAGTACGCGAACATGGTCACCGCGAGCGCGATCATCACGACCATTTACCTCGGCGGGTGGCAGGTGCCTTTTCTCCATAATATCGGGCTTTCTGACACGTGGGTCGCTCTCATTCAGGTGCTGGGATTCTGTCTGAAAGTGTGCTTCCTCGTCCTGTTCTTTATTATCATTCGATGGACAATTCCCCGGTTCCGGTACGACCAATTAATGAAGCTGGGGTGGAAGGTGATGCTGCCGCTCTCGATTGTGAACCTCCTGGCGACAGGGATCGCGATTCTGGCTGGAGTCCTATGACCCCCACTGACGCCTCCAAGCGACATCCCGAAATTGTCCACAAGAGGGATCTCTCGTTCCTCGAGAAGCTGTACATCCCGCAAATCGCGAAGGGCCTCTGGATCACGATGGCGCAGATGTTCAGGCCCAAGTTCACGCGCCAGTACCCGGAGGAGCGGTGGGATCCACCCGCGTCGTTCCGGGGAAGGCCGGTGCTCGTGGAGGATCACGGCATCGAACGCTGCGTAGCGTGCGGCCTCTGCGCGCGAGTCTGCCCGGCGCTCGCGATCGAGGTGCAGGGTTCCGAGAGCGAGCTTCCGAAGGAGCGGTATCCGGTCGTGTTCGAGATCAACATGCTGCGCTGCATCTTCTGCGGGTTTTGCGAGGAGGTCTGCCCGGAAGAGGCGATCGTGATGAGCAAGGATTACGAGCTGACCTTCACGAGCCAGCAGGACGCGATTTTCGGGAAAGACAAGTTGCTCACCCCCGCGGAAAAGCTTAAGGACCGGTTGGAGTTCCTGCGCGCGAACCGGTGAGGGGAGATTCTTCGGAGCTCCGCTCCTCAGAATGACAAGGGAGGAGAGCACTGGTACGAGAAACAAAAACGTATAAAGATCCCGACCTAAAGCATGTCGGGATGACGGTCTTTCATAAACATCCCGACCTGAATTATGTTGGGATGACAGCTTTAGACAAAAATCCCGACCCAAAAATGGTCAGGATGACGGACCACCCTACAGATTTTGATTCATCCATGTCCAAGCGGTGTCCATATGACAGCCAAGGTTGTTGCGTCGGTCCTGCCGACGTTTCTCGTTCTCACGCTCGCACAAGCGCAGCTCGCCGTGAAATTTGAAAGATTCTCTCTTCCGAACGGGCTTGAGGTGATCCTCCATGAGGACCATTCGGTTCCGGTCGTCTCGTGCAACATGTGGTATCACGTGGGGTCGGCAAATGAGAAACCGGGGAGGACGGGGTTCGCGCATCTCTTCGAGCACGTGATGTTTGAGGGATCGGGCCACGTGCCGGTCGGCATGTTCGACGAATGGCTCGAAGCGGCCGGCGGGCAGAACAACGCCTCCACGAGCGCGGACCGGACGAACTACTGGGAGAACGTCCCGAGCAACGCGCTCGAGCTCGCCCTCTTTCTGGAATCCGACAGGGCCGCTCACCTGATCGACGCGATGACGCCCGCGAAGCTGGACGCCCAGCGCGATGTCGTCAAAAATGAAAGGCGCGAGTCGTACGAGAACCAGCCCTACGGCATGGCCTCGATCCTGCTCGACGAAAATATTTATCCCCCCGATCATCCGTACCATTGGCCGACCATCGGCTCTATGGAGGACCTCACCGCGGCGAGTTTCGACGACGTCGTGGAGTTCTTCAGGAAATACTACGTGCCGAACAACGCGAGCCTCGCCATCGCGGGGGATATCGATCCTGCGAGGACGAAAACCCTTGTGCAAAAATGGTTCAGCGACGTTCCCAGGGGGAAGCCCGTCCCCCCGCTCGGGATACCTCCGGCCTCGATCACGCAGGAAAAGCGGCTCGTGCATGAGGACAAGGTCCAGCTTCCCCGGCTCTATATCAGTTGGATCACCCCGCGGCATTTCGCTCCCGGCGATGCGGAGCTCGATGTCCTGTCGAACATCCTGACCGGAAGCAAGAACGCAAGGCTTTTCAAGCGTCTCGTGTACGATCTTCAGATCGCACAGGATGTTTCCTCGGGACAGGAGTCGTCCTTCCTCGGGTCTAAATTCTCGATCGTCGTGACCGCCCGGGCAGGGCATACGCTTGCCGAGCTTGAGGAAGTGGTCCGCGAAGAGCTCCAAAGGATCAAGGACGAACCCCCCACGCTCCGGGAGGTTCAGCGGGCGGTCAACGGGTTCGAGGCGAACTTTCTCGATCGCCTGGAGCAGATCGGCGGGTTCGGCGGCAAGGCCGACCAGCTTAACGCGTATTTCACCGAAACAGGGAACCCGGATTATTTCAACGAGGACCTGTCAAGATACAGGGCGCTCTCCCCCGAAGACATCCGCAACGCGGCAAGGACATTTCTCAGGGACGACGGGAATGTCGTCCTGAGCATTGTTCCGGAAGGGAAGAGGGATCTGGCGGCTCCGGCGAGACAAGGGGGCGTGAAGTGACGATTGACCCCGCTTTGGAGATGAGAATGCTGGACCCTTCGCTCATCCGTGCGGCCGCGAGCTTCGTGGCCTATGTCCTGATTGTGGCAGGACCAAGCCTCTTCGCTCAGGCGCCTGACCGGAGCAAACCGCCTTCCCCCGGACCGATCCCCTCGCTGAAACTTCCTCCGATCCAGCATCTCAAGTTGTCGAATGACCTCCAGGTCATATTGATGGAGAAGCATAACGTTTCCCTTGTCCAGATGGAACTGGTCGCTCAGACCGGCTCTGCGATGGATCCGCCCGCGTTGCCCGGACTTGCCGACATGACCGCGTCGATGCTCGAAGAGGGGGCCGGCTCGAGGACCGCGCTGCAACTTGCGGATGCGATCGATTTTCTCGGCGCGAATATCTCCCCGTACGCGGGGCAGCACACGCTCGGCGTGGTGATGCACGCTTCGCTTTCCAAGGTTGATTCCGCGCTCGCGCTCTTCGCGGACATGGTCTTACGGCCCACCTTTCCGTCAGAAGAACTTGAGCGGAACAGGAAGGAGCGTCTCACCACGCTCACCCAGTGGCGGGACGATCCGCCGCAGATCTCAAGGGTGCTCTTCAACCAAACGCTCTTTGGGCCGGACCACCCGTACGGCAGAATCACGATCGGAAACGAGAAGAGCCTTCGCGCGATGTCGGTGGACGATTTGAGAAAATTTCACAGGAAGTACGTCCGACCGAACAACTCCGCCCTGATCGTTGTCGGGGACGTCACCGCGAAGGAGATCCTCCCCAGGCTGGAGGACGCGTTCGGCAAATGGGAAAGGGGAGAGACCGACCAGCAGCCGTTTCCCGCGGCGGAACAGGTGAAGGAGCGGACGGTCTACCTTGTCGACAAACCGGGGGCGCCGCAATCGGTGATCACGGTCGGAAGGATCGGGGCCAGGCGCGCAACGGAGGATTACTTCCCGCTGATCGTGATGAACACGATTCTCGGCGGATCGTTCAGGTCGCGGTTGAACCAGAACCTCCGGGAGACCCATGGCTACACCTACGGGGCGTTTTCCGGATTTGATTTTCTGATGAATCCGGGGGCATTCCGCGCTGCCGCTTCGGTCCAGACGGCGGTGACGGACAAGGCGTTGACGGAATTCATGAAGGAGATCAAGGGGATCCTCGAGCCGGTCTCCGACGAAGAGCTCTCGAGGGCAGAAAACTATTTGACGCTCAAATATCCCGGAAACTTCCAGTCGGTCGCCCAGGTGGCTGACCAGCTCGTCGATCTTTTCCTCTACCGACTGGGCGATGAATACTTCGATGAGTACAACAGCCGCGTTCGCGCCGTCACAAAGGAAGACGTGCAGCGGGTCGCGCGCAAGTACCTTGACCCGGAAAAGATGGCGATTGTCGTCGTCGGAGACAGGAAACAGGTCGAACAGGGGATCGCAGGACTGAGCCTCGGGACGATCAGGAATCTGACGATCGAAGACGTGCTCGGCCCGGCGCCGGCGCCCGAGGGGGGCCGGTAGTCGCGGCTTTGCTGAGGGCTCCCCCGAATTGAGCGTCAAGCCCCCTGATCCCAATCCCCTCAAAATCCCACCGTTTGGCATCTTTTTGCTTTGATTCTTTTCCGAAATTCGGTACATTAAAACAGTCCGATCAGCGGATTCTGATGTCCTCTATGCCTTCAGGTGTGAACTATGAAACTTTCGTACCGCGTTGCACTCTTGTGCGCCGTCCCGCTTCTGTTCCTCTCCTTTTCTGAATCCAATTCGCAGTTCAAAGTCTGGCAAAAGAAATTCAACGGCCCGGGCGCGGCGGTAGGATTAAACCCCATCAATCCGAGCACGGTCTTCGTGCAGGGGAACGATAACCGCATCTGGGTGTCGCGCGACAGGGGCGCAAACTGGAGCTCGCTCCCACCGGTCCTGCCATCGTTGCTCCGCGAAATTCTCGTTCACCCAAAGGATACGTTGACGATGTTCACGGTCGACCAGTTTAACGGCCTTAAAAAGACGACGAACGGGGGCACGACCTGGTTTACGGTCATCGCCAATTACGGCATCGACGGCGAGTCCATCAGCTACGACCCCTCGCATCCCGACACGATGTACGCCGGAAACTTCACGGACGCCGCCGTTTTCCGTTCGACCGACAGGGGATCCACCTGGACGCTCAAGGGCCATGCGGGGACAAGCGGGCTTTGCGGGCTGGTGGTTCGCCCCGATAGCGGTGACATCCTCTATGCCGGAGCGGGATTCGGGCAGATTTCCAAGTCCACGAATCAGGGCCAGAACTGGCATCTTGTAAAACCGGGCGGCTCGCAGGAGATCCCGAAGTTCGCGATCGATCCCACCAACCCTCAGATCGCGTACGCGACGGCGTTCGCGGGGACCCTCAGCTCCGACGGCGTCTGGAAAACGACCGACGGCGGAGAGCACTGGGCGTTGACGGCGCTCGCCTCGAGGTCGATGTGGTGCATCGACATCGATCCGCAGCATCCGGGCACGGTCTATGCCGGCGCGTTTGACGATCCGGTCATCGGCGGCATTTCGAAGACTACGGACGGTGGCGCGACGTGGGTGCAGCTCGATAAGGGGCTGGACAAGGGTTACGCGATGTGGAACATGAAGGTCGACCCTCTCGATAGCACGAACATCTACGTCGCATGCACGATCGGCGACTTCGGGAACAACGGGGTCTACAAGCTTGCGAATGCGAACGCTGGCGTCGAAGGCGTCGTGCGCGACAGCCTCACGAACGCGCCGATCGCCTCGGGAGTCCTGACCATCAACCCGGTGGGCGCGGCATTCAATCTCGCCTTTGAAGGGGGTGGGTTCGACCTCTATCGATTCCCGCCCGACACCACGAGCGTGCTCACGGCAAACGTGTTTATCAACTCGCAACTGTTCCAGGTGCGCACGATCGTCCTTCTGAACGACTCGATCATCCAGAAAGATGTCATCGTCCAGCCCGGAGAAATCAGGGGAACCGTCTTTAACGATCTGAACCTCGACAGCGTGCAAAACGGAGGCGAGCCCGGATTGTTCGACTGGATCGTCCTTATGACGGGCCAGACCTCGGCGACGATCCATTCGGATGTCAGCGGCAACTACGTGATCGGCGATTTGTTTCCGGGCTCGTACAACGTGAGCGAACAGGCGCACCTCGGGTGGGTTCAGACATCACCGCATCCCCCCAGCTACAATATTTCGGTTTCGCTCGCCAACAAATTCTTCACGGGGAAGAATTTCGGAAACCATACGGCTCACCACATTACGAGGATTGTTCCCCCTCCGGACTCGAATAATGTTCCCCGTACGGTCTCGATCTTCGCGGCGTTCGACACGCTGATGGATGTCACCCAGTTCAACGACACCTCCTCGTGGATCGTCAGCGGCTCGTCCAGCGGCAGGCACCGGGGATCGTTCGTCTTCGGGGCCGGCGACTCGACAGTCACGTTCACCCCGGCCGATTCGTTCCAGGCGGGCGAGGTCGTGACGGTGAATGCCACGAATAAGCTGCATGGCGCGGGAGGGTCTCCGTTCTCGCCCTTCGCGGATCAGTTTACGATCGGCGTCCCCTCTTCTCCCGGTACCTTCACACCCAGGATCGATTACACCGTCGGTTCGGGCCCCTGGGCGGTCGCCGTCGCGGACATGAACGGCGACGGATGGAACGACATTGTGAGCGCAGTCTCCGGCCCGAGCGCGGCGGCGGTTTCGCTCAATAACGGCAACGGCACATTCGCCGCGGCCGTTCCTTACTCGACCGGCGCGACTCCCCACGCGGTCGTCCTCGGTGACGTCGATAACGACGGAGACCTCGACGTTGTCGTGGCGAACAGCGGCGCGACGACCGTCACAGTCCTGAAGAATAACGGCGACGGCACACTCGCCGGCAGGGTCGATTATTCCGCGGGAGGAAACCCATCCTCCGTCTCCCTTGCGGATCTGGACGGCGACGGGTATCCCGATATCATCATCACCAACACCTCGTCGAACAATATTGCGATCCTGATGAACGACGGCGCGGGCAATTTTTCCACCCCCCATCCTTACCCGTCGGGAAATCAGCCGTGGTGGAGCACAGTCGCGGACGTCAACCGGGACGGGGGCCTCGATCTCCTCGTGGCGAACAGCCTCGCCACCTCGACGATTTCGTATCTCTCCAATATCGGATCGGGCAAGGTCGCCGCTCCGGTCCCATCCACGGTGGGCGGGTTCGTGCGGTCGGTCGCAGCGGCGGATTTCACGAATGAACGGCGCATCGATTTTGCGGCGGCCAATTCGAGCACAACCTCGGTCAGCGTCTATCGCCAGGACATCAACGGAATCTTTGCGAACCGGACTGATGTCACGGTCGGCTCGGGTCCCTGGGCGGTCGCGACGGGAGATTTTGACGGAGACGGATACATCGATGTGTGCGCGGTGAACGCCACCACGGGTTCGATATCGGTTCTCCACAACGTCGGCGGCGGGGCGAGCTTTTCGCGCACCGATTATAACACCGGGTCGGTCCCCAGGGGCCTTGCGGTGGCGGATCTTGACGGCGACGGGGATTTGGATATCGTCGTCGCAAACGGGGGAGCGAGCACCGTTTCGGTCTTCCTGAACAGCATCATTACATCGGGACTCACCGGTTGGAACCTCGTCTCTCTCCCGGTTCGACCTGCGAGCTTCTTAAAGAGTTCGGTCTACCCCAACGCCATTTCGAGAGCGTTCGCCTATCAGGGGGCATATATCGTGCGCGACACGCTCGAGAATGGGGTGGGATACTGGATAAAAATGGATACCGCCCAGGTCTTCGGTTACAACGGGCAGAATTTTCTGGCCGATACGGTCACTGTGACAACGGGCTGGAACCTGATCGGGAGCGTCGCGAAGTCGATCAGCACCGGATCGATCGTGGCGACACCATCGGGCATTCTCTCGTCGCCATTTTTCGGGTTCAACGGCTCATACCAGACCGCCGTATCTCTTGATCCCGGTTACGGTTACTGGGTGAAGATAAAATCGGGAGGTGGGACGCTTTCGATGAACGCGCCGCCTGGTCAGCAGCCAAAGATCGCCGCGGGCAGGAATGAACTCGACCTCTTCAGTTCTCTTGCGCTCACGGACAGCAAGGGCCGGAAAGCTACCCTCTATTTCTCCTCGGCTCCCGATGCCCGGCCGGTCATTTCAAGGTATGAGGCCCCTCCGCCCGCGCCGGAAGAATCGTTCGACGTCCGTTTTGCGTCGCAGCGGCTTGCCGAAGTTGCGCTTGCAGACGCCCCTCAGGCGTTCCCCATACGGGTCGACAACGCGGCCTATCCGCTCACGATCACCTGGAAGCTGAACGGTGGAGAATCCCGATCCTGGAGCGTCAACGCCGGTGGCGCCGGGAAAAACCTTGTAGAGAACGGGAAGTATGTCGTGAATGCGTCGTCTTCGGGATCCCAGGCGACGATCCTCCTGACGGCGAGCCCGGCAGGGGAGTCGATCGTTCCGACCGAGTTCCTGCTCGCGCAAAATTACCCCAACCCGTTCAATCCGACGACGGAAATTCAGTACCGGCTGGCGGCGGAGGGACGCGTAACACTGACGATCCATAATCTTCTGGGACAGGAAATTGCGCGCCTGGTGGACGGCGATCATCCCGCGGGTTACTACGCCGCGCACTGGGACGCCTCAGGAGCCCCCAGCGGAATCTACTACGCGCGCCTGAGCGTGAGTTCGAAGGCCGGAGTGCAGCTCTACCAGGCGACGAAGAAGCTTGTGCTGATGAAGTAGGATTTGTCATCCTGAGCACATTCGCTTCGCTCAGTGTAAACTCCGCGAAGGATCTCGCTCTTCACTCATAGTAATCTCTGAAATCATACTGAAGCCCTCACGGATGTCGTGAGGGCTTCTTTGTTAGTCCAGCTCCCCTTCGCGCTGGAGTTCCCCAGCGAAGGATTCCCCTTACTTGTCTGAATCCACCGCCGGCAGGATATACTTCGGAACGTACTCCCGCTGCGGGATGAAAAGCGCGGGGTCGCCGTAGTTGCCCCCGTAGAATGCGATCACCAGATCCAGATCCGGAATCCCCATCACGATCTGGCCACCGTTCCCCGCGGCAAAGAAGGCGCGGAGTGTACGCCCCTTGTAGGGATATTCTTCCACCCACCATAGGTACCCGTACTTCCGGGTGCCGATTGACACCAGGTGGGAGGTGGCTTTGCGGCACCATTCCGCCGATAGAACCCTGTGCCCGTTCCATATCCCCCCGTTCAGGTGCAGCTGGCCGAGCTTCATGAAGTCCCGCGGCAGGAACCTCGCTCCGCCCCCCATGTAGGTGTCGCCTGTCGGGGTCAGACCCAGGTAGTACGTTTTCATGTGGAGTGGCTGAGCGATGAGCTCCTCCATCAGGTCGGGCAGCGATCGCCCGGAGGCATGTTTCAGGACTCCGCCCGCGAGATTCGGGCTCATGCTGGCGTAAACCGACTTCTCGCCCGGCTCGCGGATCATCTTGAGAGCCAATGTGTATTGGTAGTAGTCGGTCGCCCCGCTTTCGTCGGTCACGTAATCCTCGGCGCCCGGCGATTTGGGGTCGCTGTCGTCGCAATCCAGCCCGGAGGACATCGTGATCAAATGCTCAAGCGTGACGGCGCGCTTCCGCGGCTCCAGGCCCGGTGGAAACGTGCCGCCGTTCATCGCCTGGTAGACGGGAGTGGATACGTTCAGGGGAACCCCGGCTTGCATTGCGGCTCCGATGAGGGTCGCGGTCAGACTTTTGGCGGCAGAGCGGGTATCGTGGGGCTTCTCGCGGCTCTCGCCGTGAAAATACTCTTCGAGAACGAGCTTGCCGTGCCGGGCGATCAGGACGCCATGAACCTGCGATGCCAGGATTGAATCCCCCGGTTTGTCGATGATCATCCGGATGAATCGTTCCATGCTATCCCGGGAGATGCCCACCGACTCAAGCGATCCGGTCGGCCACCCGTCGTCGAACGCCGGCGGGGGTGCGTACGCATAGGGGACCGACGGCCTCCCTCTGGGATAGTAATCGCACGCCTCGCCGGGACTGACCCGGCTGAAATCGTATGTCCCGCCCCGGTTCGCGATGTAGATCGAGAGAAGCTCCCTCTCCGCGTCGTACTTTCCTTCCGCAAGGAGGCGTCCCCGGCTGTTTCCTTTATTTGCCGCGAAGAGTCTTACCGAGTCTCCAACCTTCTCCATGTGGTCCACCGGGTATTGTAGGTAGCCGATGTTTCGTTCTGGGTTTCTGAGGAAGGCTCCGATCGAACCGTCCGGCCTCGACTTGACCATCAGGTAGAAGGTGAAGGCGTCATCAAGCGGCTTCACCTCTCCGCGCCAGGTATCCTGGCCGTACTTCGTGAGCGCGACGGGCGAGGTGCAGTTCTGGATCTGGATCCACTGTCCGGCGATCTTCGCACGGCCCGGATCGAATCTGCCGAGAAAGGCGTTCTTTCCGTCCCGCAATTCAAAACGGAGTGTGTCCCCGTTCAGAGTGGGTTCCGCTGTCTGGCCCGCGATCTCCGCCCGCCACCCTCCGTTCGTCTGAGTGACGATCAGGGTCCCGCGAACGTCGGGACCGTACCGGTGCTTCGCCTGCCAGAGGCCCATCAGATCGCGCGCTGAGGTCGAACGGACGGAATCGGCGAGGGGAAGGGGGGGTCCGCCCGGAGATGGGGCGCTACCATCTCCGCTCGGGGTCATCGGATGGAGAAACGAAAGGATCACAACGAGCGACATTCCAGAACAGAGAAATGCTCGCATCGCCCTCGTGAACGGGAAATGGCTTAAAACGGAAGAGAGGTTCACTTGAATACCCTTGAACGGTGGTTGGGGACTACTCCCTCGGTTAGACGGGAGCAATCTTCAAAACGTTCAGGGAGTGCCGCGTACAGCCCAGGCCCGGGCTGTCAATCGAATGGAACCATCGCCGGAGACGGGGAGAGTCCCCCGGATACGGTCCCTAAGCTCCTCCCGTCGCCCTTCCGTAAGCGACATCGCATAGCCCGGAGCAGGACCTTGGCCGCCCAGAATCGGATCCCAATAGTCGTTGAAATCTCGAAAAACCGTGTCGATGTCTATAGGGCGCACCTCCACGTTCCGTAATTCTGCCGAATCGAATAATTGTCGGAGGGGTTCCGGCCGGCAAAGGGGAAAGCGGCGGCCCTCGTCGAGTTCGAGCGCCCTCTCGTCGAGTGAGCCGGCGGCGTCCCAAAAATACCGGAGAAGCTCCATCCTGCCGGAATAATCCCAGAGATATGCCGCGACGAATCCACTGGCAAGGGTTACCCGGCGCATCTCTGCGACGGCCAGGTCCGGATGGGGGACAAAATTCAGGACAAGAGCTGATAGTGTGGCATTGAAGGCGGCGTCCGGGAACTCCATGGACTCTGCCGAACCAACCTTGAAGGTTGCCCGCTGGTCGGGGATTTGTTGCCGTGCGAAGGAGACAAATTCGGGGGAGGGATCGATTCCGGTAACCGAACCCGGGGAAGTATTCTGGAGAACAGATTGCGATAAAGCGCCGGTGCCGCATCCGACATCGAGCACGCGGCTCCCCGGAGGGAGTGAAATCCAGGCGAGAAACTCCGCGGCTACTTTCCGGCTCCAACGGCCGATGAACGGTTCGTAGTGGAGGCCGCTTGCCCAGGTATCTTTGGGTCCTTCGATGCTAGGTCCTGATCTGCTTCCACCAGTTATTGACCACGTCCGCGACCACCGTCTCACCGGTCTTCTTCTGCCACTTTTCGTAAAACTTGATATCCCCGCTCGCCGGCTCCGGCGAGGGCATATCGATCATGACGCGGACAGGGACCGGGACGGCGTCGCCGATAATGAACGCCTCGCCCTGCCGGAGGGTCGGCAGAACGTCGATGACGTTCGCGAGCGAGTCGGGAACCAGCTTTCGGACATAGTTCTGGTCGTGCGGATTCAACAACCGCATCGCGATGAAGTTGTTGCATTGCGCGGTGATCGTTTCCGAAATCTCGGACGGGCGCTGGCTTACGATCATGCAGCTCACTCCGTACTTTCTTCCTTCCTTCGCGATCCGCTCGACGGTTTTGCGCGCGGCGGAGCTTCTGCCGTGCGTGGAGAGGTAGGTATGCGCCTCCTCGAAGACGATCAGGATCGGGAAATCCTGCCTCGCCTTGTTCCAGAGGTTGAAATCGTAGATGACCCTTCCCAGGAGGGAGACGAGCACGTTGATGACGTCGAACGGCACCCGGCTCAGGTCGATGACCGTGACCTGCTTTCCTCCTTCGAGCCCGAAGAGCTTGGTCAGAAGGGGAACAAGAGTGTCGGTCGATTTGAAGTTCTGCGGCCTGAAGAGAAACTCATATCGCTTATCGGTGAGCTTGCTCTCGAGCCTCACAAGAAAGCGCGTGAACTGGCCGTAGAACGGGCCCTCCTTGCCACCGAGCGTCCGCTCGGTGTCGAGCGACCTCATCCTCGCGTTCACTTCCAGGAAGTCGAAATAGACGGGGGTGTCGATCGTGAGGAATTCTCTTAAGGCGTTGTTCTTTCCACGCTTCGAATCGAGAATCGCCTCTTTCATCACCATCACCTGGTTGTTCGCCGAGGGCTCGTTCTCGTCAATAAAGGTCTCGACGAGCTCGTCAAAGTTCATCAGCCAGTAGGGGAGCTCCAGCTCGGTGATCTTGATGATGTTTCCGTTCTCCTTGAACGCCTGCTCGTATTCGCCGTGCAGGTCGAGGAGGATCACGTGCGTGTTTTCGAACTTGTTGATCTTCTGGAGGATCGAGGAGGCGGTGCACGATTTCCCCGAGCCCGTCGATCCGAAGAGCGCGATATGCTTCGCGAAAAATTTATTCGGATCGAGATAGATGCGCTCTTCCTCGAGCATGGAAATCGAGCCGGGCGAGAAGTTCTTTTCCCGGTAGACGGAGAATATTTTCTTGAGATCGTCGTGTTCCGGGAGGAGGACGGGCCCTCCGACGAGCGGGTAGGCGGTCACGCTCCGCTCGAACCGGTCGTTGCGGACGGTCCCGATCAGCTGCACGTCTATCTCATGTCCCGCCGCGCGATTGGAGCTCTTTCCGTCTGCCGCAGAATGCCCTCCGGCGGCGCGCACTCCGGTGACGCTTCCGATCACGAGGCGGTCTTCATCAGGCAGCACGACATACGAGCCGAGCCGGAGGGCCGTCGAAGCCGCGCCGCCGCCGTTTGCAGCGGGAGGGGCGTTGTCGCTCAGGTGTGCGGTCAGGCTCATGTTTGTGACCGCCGAAATTGTCCCTATCTGCTTATGAGATTTGGCCATGAGGTCTGTCGATCCTCCTTTTAAGAAATTCGTTTGATGACGACGACCGTCTTGTCGTCCGTGAGCGTCCCGAGGGTGTTGAATTTCTCGACATCCTCGATAATAAGCGAGGCGAGTTCTTTTGGTGTCCGGGAGCGGAACTCCACGATCAATCTCACCATCCGGTCTTCGCCGTACGCTTCCCCCTGCTCGTTTGTGGCTTCAGAAACGCCATCGGTGTAGAGTAACAGAATATCTTCCTTACCCATCATGATGCTCTCGGTCTTGAACTTTTCGTTCGGGAACGGGCCCAGGAGCTGGCCGGTCGCTTCCAGGAACTGAGGGGTGTCCGAGTTTGCGGGGAGAAACACCGGGTTGTTGTGTCCGCAATTGGCATAGAGGACGAGGCCGCTCCGGTCGTCCGTCAACTCGGCGTAAAACAGAGAGACAAACTTCTCCTCGGAAAATGTCTTGTGGAGGAGCTTGTTCACGCGGGAGAGGAGGACGCTCATTTTGGTCTGGAACTCGAACCCCATCCGGAGGGCCCCGGAAGTATAGAGCGCCTGCACCGCGGCAGAAACTCCCTTGCTGGCCGCGTCCCCGATCACCACCCCGAGCCGCTCGGTATCGTCGTCCACGCGGAGATAATCGAAAAAATCTCCCCCGACGATCCGGTCGGGCAACGAGATTCCGTAGAGCTCGTACTTGTGGAACCGCATCTCGTGCTGAGGGAGGATGCTTCGCTGGATGTCGCGCGCCTTGTCGAGGTCCCGCCTGAGATCTTCGGCTTTCCGCTCGATCCTCTTGCTCCGGAGGACGGAGCTGACGGCGGTGCTGATGATATTCAGGGTCGAAGGAAGATTATCGTCCAGGTGATCGGCGTTGAAGGCGAGGACGTAGGGAAAGAGCGTGTAACCGCGCCATTGCACTTTGTCCCCGATACCCGTGGCGGAGTATTGCAGAATGCCCCTGTTCCGGAGGTATTCATTCTGCTCGTCGGCGACGATCGTTCGGATCTCCGACAACTGCTGAAAAACGGGGTAATCCTTGACTTTCACCTGATAGTTGGGCTCTATCGGTTCCATCTCTCCCACCTGCTGGAGGAGCAGGTAGGCGCCGGACTTGGGGTTGAACTTCCAGGCCCGGCCTCCCTTGATCTT
>DATDFQ010000023.1 GCA_036522515.1 Bacteroidota bacterium | reverse complement strand
ACGGTTTGTGCCATGAGGCCCGCCGGCAAGAGGAGCAGGAGAATGGCAAGGAGCTTGCTCGCACGTTGGTTATTCATACGTCCTCCAAATGAGTTGTGGTTACATATGAATGATGGTGATTGCAATCTCGTGTAGGATAACTGCGCTTTCCCGCCTCCAAACCCACCCCTGCGTCTTCGGCGGGAATGTAATATATTTGTTATTAGAATCCAACCCTCGCGTCCCTACTGCCAGATTCCCTGGAAGTGCCGCATTTTCCCCGTTATTTGTCATCCTGAGCGCAGCGAAGGATCTCCGCTCCCTAAGGGATTACTCGTTCCCATGCTCTACCTTTTCCTCGGTACCGACTCAGTTCGGTCCTCTTTCCCCCCAGCTCGTCATGCTGACATGCCTTTGGTCAGCATCTTTCAACTCTTTTAAAAAGATCCCGACCTGGAAGATCTCGGGATGACAGCATTGGATGAAGGTGAGTCATTTGCAATATCCCCCCCCTCTTGACAATATCGTTTCGTTTTTCTATCATTGCTTTCCCCACCCGTCGAGACTAATTCGTCAAGGATCGGCACTCACTTTCAAACTCAAAATGGGTAAATCGTCCATTTCATTTTTTCGTGATTGTTATATGTAGGCGCATTGCATAGATTGCACACCACCCGGGGGGGCGAAGATCCACATCACTTACACAGGGAGACCATCATGAAACGCTCGCCGCTCTACTTTCTCATGCTCGCCATCTGCCTGCCCATGTTCACCACACCCGGGATGAGCCAGGTCCCGCGAAACATTAATTACCAGGGGGTACTCACCGACCAGAACGGCATCCCGGTCGATGGATCCAAGAGCATTGCCTTCCGCATTTACAACGTAGCGACGGGTGGAACACCTCTCTACAGTCAGGGGCCGCAGAACGTGAACGTGAAGAGCGGCGTCTTCAATGTGGTCCTTGGACCAATTCAGCTTCCGTTCGACGTTCCCTATTTTCTCGAAACTGTGGTTGAAGGGAGCACCTTAATTCCGCGCGCGGCGCTGGGAAGCGCACCGTACGGGATTCGGGCAGCCCGCGCCGACAGCGCGGGGCATGCGGATCATGCAAACAACTCCGACCACGCCAATAATTCGGATCACTCCTCCCGTTCCGATACATCGCATCACGCCGATCACTCCGCACGGTCCGACACATCGCACCATGCCAATCATTCTGCGCGGTCGGATACTTCGAACCGCTCGATGCGTTCCGATCGATCCAATCGTGCCGACACGACTGATCTGGCGGTGGCCGTGGCGAAAAACTCGGTGACTTCGGCGAGTATTCTTGACGGATCAATCGGGCTGATCGATATTGGTCAGAACGGGGCAACCTCGGGGCAGGTCATCAAATGGAACGGTTCAGGGTGGGTCGCGAGCAACGACGAGGGATCCGGAATCGGGGGAAGCGGGTGGACTGATGACGGCACGAATGTCCACCTGACAACGTCCAACGAGAACGTGGGGATCGGGACAACAACTCCGTCTCAAAAGCTCGAAGTCTCCGGGATCATCTATTCCACTGCCGGATTCGAATTTCCGGATGGAACTGTTCAATCTACCGCAGGCAACGGTAACTTTCTCCCGATCTCGGGTGGAACTATGTCGGGCCCAATCAGAAGCGTCGGTGATCCGCTAATTACAATGGGCAAAGGCAATTTTGGAAACGCAAACACCAATTCGGGTATTCAATCCTTCGTTGCGGGCAGCCACAACAGTGCCGACGGGGATTTCTCAGTGGTAAGTGGCGGGGGTGGGTTGGGAATCGGGGATTCAAATCGCGCCCTCGCACACCACACTACTGTCGGTGGGGGCTCCGGTAATAAGGCGACTTTCCCGTGGTCAACGATCGGTGGGGGCGCGAATAATCTTGCAACTGCCTTCTCAACGACGGTTGCCGGAGGGAGCGGTAATCGCGCAACGGGCACCGGTGGAACGGTCCCCGGAGGTTTCTCAAATGAAGCTGCAGGAGACGGCTCTTTCGCGGCAGGCGAGAAGGCACATGCAATACAGGGTGGTTCCATGGTCCTGTCGGGTACTCCGCACAACGGGACTGGTCAGGACATTTTCTCGGGCGGCACGGGTCAAATGGTGCTCAGAGCCGACGGCGGCATGTATGTCACCAATCGCGGCGGGACCGCGCCTTACGACACCTCCAGGCTCATCAACACGTCCGCCGGCGCTTACCTCACAACGAGCGGAAGCCTTGTGGTTCCGGGCCTGATACAATCTACAGGTTCCGGTTTCAGGTTCCCTGACGGCACATCACAAACCACCGCCGCGGCTGGCGGTAATAGTGGATGGTCGGACGATGGCAATGCGGTGCGCCTTGTAACCACGACAGATAATGTGGGAATAGGAACTTCCACTCCGTCGAGGAAACTTGAAGTGGCGGGAAGCGCGAAAGTGAGTGATACCCTTTTTGCAAACGCCGTGTCAAGCAACAATGCACCCCTCGCGATTCAGGCTGCCGGAACAACAAGAATGTTTGTTACCAATACCACTGGAAATATCGGAATCGGAACGGTCGCACCCACCGAGGTCCTTGAGGTGTCCGGGACTGCCAAATCCACCAGTCTCGTTCTCTCCGGACTGGGAAGCGCTGGTACACCGGCCGTGCGCATGGCTGCGGATCCGTCCACCGGGATATATTTTCCGGGCGTTCAACAAATCTCAGTGTCGACAGCAGGTGTTGCACGTCTGAACGTTACCCCGTCGATTGTGAGCGTGACCACTCCGCTTAGTGTAACCGGCAATACCACGGTCGCCGGTAGTTTGACCGTCGGGGGGGGAACGCCGATTGTCAAAGTGGTGAGTGTTACTGCGGTTCTCGATTTCCCCTCCACTTCGGCACAAACGAGCCGCGACACCACAATCTCAGTCTCCGGCGCGGCAATCGGTGACGCTGTTTCTCTCGGGGTGCCTCCGACGAGCATAACAACAAATTGTTCGTACATGGCTTGGGTACCCGTGGCGAACAACGTGACCGTCCGATTCATCAATTCATCGACGGGGGCGTTGAATCCCGCGAGCGGGATCTTTCGCGTTGCCGTTATGAAATTCTAACAGGTCCATCCGGCGATATCGAATGATATTGGAGATCATATGAATTCAAACTATGTGGCATGTCTGACCCTCGTCTGTCTGGGTCTGACCTCCGGAGTCAAATCTTGGTGCCAGCAACCTTTCACGCTGACTACCAGTTCGGTCGGAACAAGCAGCGGCGCTGCGAGCAGCTCATCCTTCAGGAGCTCCTACTCGGTTGGGATTGCCGCAGGAGGCGAGGTGTCTTCGAACACGTTCTGGACTTCAGCCGGTGTGGGCCCGATCGCAAGCCTGCTGGCTTGCCCGGTCTGGTGGATCTGCGGCACCGCGTTCTACGACGCAAACCTCAACGGCGTCCGGGACGACGGAGAATGTGCGATCCCCGGACGCTTGATCACAATTATGGGGCCGAACGACACCCTCAGCCTGACAACCGATGCGACCGGAGGGTTTTGTCACTCCTGCATCACACCTGGAAGGTACACAGTTTGCCAGGCACTTCCTCAGTCCACCGGGACGTGCAGATGGATCACCACGACACCCTGTCGAACCAGGGATGTCACTCAGCCGTGGAAGCCGGTCTTCGGAACCGCCTATTCCTGTATCACGGGAGGGAGGTCGATCGGATACTGGTCGAACAAGCGCGGCAGTGATTCGATCACATCAGACGACCTGGCCGAATTGCGAGCACTCAACCTGAGGAACCCGAACGGATCGGATTTCGATCCGGTGTCCGCGGGCCAGTACCAGACATGGTTGACGAGCGCGGCCGGCGCAAACACCGCGTACAGGCTTTCGGAAGAGCTGTCAGCGCTCAAACTCAATGTTGCTCATGGACTTGATATCCGATCTTCGGAGCTCGACAGCGGTGGCAGTATTATTGCAACGATGGAATTTGCCAACTGCCTGTTGGGCAATCCTATCGGGCAATGCGGCGGTCTCTTCGCCGGCCAGAATGGTGCGGCGACAGCCTCCGCCGGTCCCCTCAGGACCGAGCAGGACCGGGTCAGAAATGTTATTCAAAAGATCAATAACCGGTCGTTCTTCATACAACCTCCACCATGCAGTATTGCAGCCGATCACCACCCTCTGCATCAGGCTGATGGCACCGTCTCCGATGAACGCGGCACCGTCCCTCTGCCGCGCACCTATTCCCTCGAACAAAACTACCCGAATCCTTTCAACCCTTCAACAGTGATTCGGTATGCGTTGCCCGTCGATAGCCGGGTGACACTAAAGGTTTACAACGTGCTCGGACAGGAAATCGTAACACTGGTCGAAGGGGAGCAGAACGCAGGGTTCAAGTCGGTCGAGTTCGAAGCGGGGAGGTTGCCCAGCGGCGTTTACTTCTATAGAGTAGATGCCACGGGGATAGACCATCCAAATGAGACATTTTCAAGAATATTGAAGATGGTATTGCTCAAGTAGCGATCAGCAGTAAGATGGCGGTCGGGAAGCACCTTCGATCCTCCCCGGGCGCTATTTTATCAACGCCATCTTCTTCACATTCATGAATGTCCGTCCCGGATCGGCAACGCCTGAAGCATGGAGGCGATAAAAGTAGATCCCGCTCGTCACCCTCCCGGCGTTCCAGGTCTCCGAATAGTACCCGGCTTCCTTTGTTCCGTCGATCAGCGTGGCGATTTCCTGCCCGAGGGCATTATAGATTCTGAGAGTTACCCTGCTCGCCGCCGGCAACTGATACCTGATCGTGGCACTCGGATTGAACGGGTTCGGATAGGACTGCATGAGTGCGAACTCGCGGGGAATGCCTTTCCCGAGGCTCACGGCGTCCAGACCCGGAGGCGGAGGTGGAAGCTCTGTGATCGTGGGGTCGATGTGAATCTTCTCCGCTGCCACTGATCCACCTGAAGAGATCACGATCTTCCCGTCCTGGTTGACCCTCACCCAATACCCCTGCCCCGGCTGTATGGAAGTTACACCAGGATCGTATCCGGCACCGGGCACATAGCCGTAGAATCTTGACGTGACCATGCCGGGCGGATCGCTTGTCAGCGAATCTACAGGGACGGCAACGGAGACCGAGCCGATCATATTCCACCGTTGCACCACAGAGACTGTCTCAGTCGAGACTGTGGTCCCCTGGATCGTGGGGAAGTTCAGATCGCTGAATTTCACCCAATATCCCTTCCCCGGGGTGAGAGTGTCCTCAACCTGGTAACTTCCGGCATAACTGAATGCCCTCGAGATCGAGTTGGGGAAGAGCGTTCGGGTCCTTGGATCTGCCACCTTCCTCGGGAGTGAAACCAGCCGCCACGTCGGTCCGCCCGTGGCGGAGTCGATGGTAGTGAAGCTCCATGGCTGCGACCACTCTCCGTCGCCGGTGGAATCGGTGGTGCTGACCTTCCAATAGTAGGTGGTGCCATAGGCAAGCACTCCGGGAGGGACTGCCAGAAACGTATCCGCGATCCCGCCCTGATAATAGACAGTTGAATCGAACAGCGAATCGGCCGCGAGGGCGACATTATAGACGGGCGAAACGGAGGATATGCGCTTCACACCCCGGGAGAGATGGCCCGAGGGTGTCCACCCGAACGGTCCGGTGGGCGACCAGCCGGTCGCACCGTTCGGCGGGGAAGCCGCCACCGGCGCAGGTGCCGCCGGGAAGACCCCGTCCAGCTGCCAGACCCCCCTCCCGTATGTTCCCACACGAAGCGCGGTAATATTCCTGTCGAGTGAGATGGCGGGAGAATGCGGCAGGACGCTTCCAAGCGCCGACCACGCTCCTCCCCCGTTTGTGGTGATGAACACACCCGCATCGCTCGCGACAATGTACGGCCCGCCGGAGCCGGGCTGGACGTACATATCATTCACCGGCGCGTTGGGCAGATTCGTCCCATCGATCAGTCTCCATGTGGTACCGGTATCGCTCGATCGGTACACATGCCCGGAGACCACATCGCTGCCGATGAATCCGGAAAGCGTAACAAACACCACGCCCGCCGAATCGGGGTGAGGACGGATGCTCGTGACATAGAATGTCCACGGAACTGCAAGTTGCGACCAGCTCGTTCCCCCGCTCAGCGATCTGTAGAAGTCGGCCCCTGTCGACGCGTACATGATGGCCGAGTTGGGTTTGCTCTGCGCGAGCACCCTGATCACATTTCCGGACGCCATGGAAGGCGACAATTGATTCCAGGAGACTCCGGCGTCGGTGGACTTATACACCTGTCTCCTGCCCGTGTAGAAGACGCCCGCGGATCCCGCGTTGGCGACGATAGGGGCGATGAACGCCGAGTTCGATTCGTCGGCGGCGAGACCATAGGTGACGTTCGCCCCGCCGTCCTTTGAGTAGATGATGTGATCGAACTGAGTCTCCGTGACGAATTGCCGGGGATTCAACGGATGAAAGCAGGTGATACCTCCGTCGCCGCCGTTGAACCCCGACGGGGCGCCCCAGGTCTGTCCCCAGTTTGAAGTCCGCAGCACCCCGTTATCCTGCGCCCCTCCAAGAATCTGCCTCGAGCTTACGTTGGGCGATCCGATCGAGTAGAATTGTGTGACAGAAAGGAAGGTCGGGCTGTTCCGTGTGCTCCAGGTATTTCCCGCATCGGGCGAGTACCAGACGCCCCCGTCGTTCACAATGTAGATCTGGTTCGGGTTCGCCGGGTTGAAGGCAAAATTGTGCTGGTCGGGGTGGACCGTTCCGTTTCCGTAGGCGTTCGTCAGATTTACGAAACTCGCGCCGCCGTCTGTCGAGCGCCAGAGGTCGATCAAACCAATATACACATAGTTCGGATTATCGGGCTTGACGTAAAGATAGAAATCGTAGAATCCCTGCTTCGTATTTTCGGTGTTGGAATTAATTGTCGAGAGTCCGGCGCTGATATTCGTGAAGGTCAACCCAGCGTCGGTCGATTTATACAACCCTATCGTGTTGGTCCCGTCCGAATACCCTGCTTCATAGAGAATTGCGGGGGCCTGCTTGCAGATCGCAATCTGATTTCTCGTCCTTATTGTCAGTCCCACGCCAAGCGCAAAATGCTTGCCCCCGTCGTAGGAGATTTGGTAATTCGAGCCGTTTCCAACCGCATAGATCGTATCCCCCGTGGGGGAAGCAACGATGTCATCGCACCTTCCGGAAACCGATTGCGTCCAGGATTGCCCCCCGTTGGTGCTCCGGTAGATTCCTCCGGAGCCGTCGCTGGCATGCGACGATCTCCCCAGTGCCGCGAGGACATAGCGTGAGCGGGATCCGTACCTGATCGTCGAGTACTGAGATTGAGCGTCGCCTGTCACGTACACATCCCCTTTCTTGACGGCGATTGCGGATGCGACATCTCTTGCGAGGCCGATATTCGAATCGAATCTCCGGACCCAGGCGGTGTCCCCGTTCGGTTTGTACTTGATGGTGAAGTAGTCGAAGTTCGTGGCTCCGCCGAAACTGAAACCGGTCACATAGACATTGCCGCTATCGTCGAGCGTCATCGCCGTGGAGTTATCGTTGCCGTTTCCCGGACCGTTGTAGGTTCTTCGCCAGATGGAATCGTTGGTGTTGAGATTGTATTTGATCAGACTGGCATCGAACCGGCCCGTTCCGGGGGTGAAGCCCGCGACATAGGCACCGGTGCGGCTCACCCTGATCACTTTTCCGAAACTCGAGTCGCCGGGAACATTGTGTCTTGCGACCCACCGCTGCGTCCCGTTGGCGGTGTAGGAGAGCGTTGCGATGCCGTAGTGGTCGTTATGATCGCCCGGATTGACCAGGAAGGGAACCACGCCTGTGACGAACACATTCCCTGCGGTATCGGTCGTTATATCGAGAGGCTGGCTGAATGTGAACGTGTTGGTATCCGTCGGATCAGAATAGTACTTGCTCCAGAGAGGAAGGAATGTTCCCTCGTCGATTCTCTGAATTTTGTACGCAGTCGGATGGGGCTGGCGATTCGTATCCACATCCATATTCGCCACGAAGATATTGTCCGTCAGGGAACTCGTCGTATCGATGACGATGGCGTTGGTGGCGCTTGGGCTGGGACCGAGGCTGTGCATGTCGGTGTAGGAGCGGAAAAGAGGGTCGGGCGTGGACAGATCATAACTGTACTTCACGAGAGACATTTGCTGATCCACGTGCCCGGTATCCTCCGTCGCGCCCACCACGTACACACTTCCGTTTCTATTGAGGGCGATGCCTGCAGGATAGGTGGCACTGCCTCCGCATTTCGTTCCGCTGAACCGCCTCGCTCCGAGGGAATCCCCGTTCGGTCCGCACCGGACCGTGAGCCAATCGCGGCAGGTGTTCCCAGCCCGCCAGCTCTTTCCGGTAACGTAGATGTCTCCGAACTTGCTCACTACCATCGCGGAGGCGAAATCATCCTTCCCTTGTCCGTCAAAATACCGGACCCACCGTTTGTCCCCGCACGAATCGTATTTCACAACCATGAAGTCATATCCGTGAGAGCTTCCATTATACATTGTGCCCGCCACGATCACATTTCCGGAGTCGTCGACCGATATCCCGACCGGCGCATTCCCGCCGTCGGTGCCGATCCCCTTATAGGTGTCGTTCCAGGTGATCACAGGTGGGTTCGTATCCCTGGAGCTTCCCGCAATGATCCTTGAGAAGTAGGAATTCGTGGGAAGGACGGAGGTAAACCTTGTCCAGGTCTCCCCTCCATCGGTCGATTTCAGGAGACCCGCACCATAGTATGAATCGGCCGAGTACGCAGCTTCACCCGTACCGCAGTAAACGGTCTTGTAATCACAAGGATCGAGGGCCAGGGCGCCTGAGGAGAGAGACTTCTGTGTATCCGTCTTCGCGATCCAGGTGGTTCCGCCGTTGGTGGTTTTCCACACCCCGCCGTTTGCCGCTCCGATGTAGACCGTCTGAGGATTGTCCGGATCAATCGCGACTGTTTCCATCCGCCCGGAGATCGTGTCGGTCTTTGCGGGATCTGTGCTCAGGTTCCTGATCGCCGACCTCGGGCCTATCGGCTGCCAGCCGGAGACAGCGGTTTTGTAAAAGCTGAAGGGACTCTCCAGCCGCTTCGCTTGGTCCATCGCCTTAACGTAGGCCCCTTCGGGGATATAGTTCCGCGGAAACATTCGCTGCTCGTAGAACCAACGTTCTTCCTGGAACCTCTCAGATTCCTTAAGAAGGTCGGGAGCTCTGTCGAATGGGTTGTCCTGGATGGAGGGTTTCTGTGGCTGCGATAAGGCAACCGCGATGGGGAGAAAACAGAGAAGGGTTGCAGATCGGGTCGCAACAGTCCGCAAGGGGAACGCGAAGGACTTACTGATCATAGATCCTCCGGCATGGTGCCGTTTGCTAAGAGATTATCGCTTCCCCGCGCAGAATTCCTCCAAATGAACCTATCCCTGCGCGAGAAGTCGCTGGCGTACCCCCTGGAGGCATAAAGCTAAGAATTACTGATTTGGGAGTCAAGTGGATGGTGGGATTGGTGCGTATTATTTTGTCATCCTGAGCGAAGCGAAGGATCTCACAGGTAGTCATGCGGAGATGGCTCGCCCCACTCCGTTCTACTCAGGATGACATTTCCGTTGAATGTGAATCACGGAGACATTTTGGGGCACCTCTTGACTCGCTTTTGTGGCATCACCGGACAGGATTTCCATTTCGGCCCTGCAAAACCGGCAATTATAATTGTCGTCAGGCGGCAATCCTAATCGTCGCTAATCGGGGCTCTTTCTTTCGAGCCAGTTTGGTATCAGCCCGAACCCGAATTCCCCCCCGGAAACGGCATCCACACTCGGCCCGCATTGCCCGATTGCGATTCGAACTTGCTATCATCCGCCTGATCCTGTATATTCGTACAACAGTTGCAATTCATCCGCAACCGGGCCACCTCTCCCCTCCCCGGACCAATAACCATATGAGGCCCTTAAGCGGAATCGTTTGCGATCATTTCCTGGATGACATCCCGGACATGTATCCCGTGAGGACTGAGGAGGCCGTATTGAAATCGTTTCTGAGGGGCTTCTTATTCCTTTTTTTGTGGATACTTTCCGAGAGTTCATCTTACCCCCAGGTCTACTCTTTCCGTACCTACACCGCGCAAGACGGACTTGCCTCAAACATTGTGTATACGATTTGTCAGGACGCCCGGGGATACATGTGGTTTGGTACATCCGAGGGCATAAGCATTTTCGATGGTCAGTCATTTCGTAATCTCACAATGCGCGAGGGATTGCCGGACAACGCCGTGCATCAGATTTTCGAAGACCGAATTTCCCCCGGAACAATATGGATCATTACCCATAATGCTCATCTCTGTAAATGGCGCGATGGTTCGTTTACTGATATTACTGCTCAAACCCGATTGCATCCGGAGATACTGGGGAACGTGATCCAGGATCATCTGGGGCAATTGTGGTCTGTGTCAAACCTGGGTATTGTTCAGATTCTGGGCGATTCGGTGCGACACGCCGCTCCCCAAATTAAAAGTGGCACAATATTCGTGGGAGAAACTCGGGATGGTATCCTGTGGTTTGTTAGCGACGGATGTGAGCTGACGTCATACTTGCCTACAACAAATCAATACCACACCTACACCGTTCCTGTCAGCGAGGGTTCCTGGATCATGTCTGCTTATGTCGACGACAATGGCAGCATCTTTCTTACGTTTTTCCCCGAAGGATACACGTACATGTACCATGATGGACATCTCCTCGGGAGGCGAAAGTTAAAGGATCACTTTCTCGTGAGTAATTCCCACAAGAATGTTTTCAAGTTGGGTGCGGGAATGGGTGTCGTCTCAGAAAATGAATTCCTTACCGCACCACTTCTGAAGTTTTCGACTAGCAATGGGCTATTGTCGAACGACATTCGGAGCGGATTTATTGACCGTCAAGGCAATTTATGGTTTGCAGCATTTCCAAAAGGGGTTGCAAAACTGGCGGCCAAGCATTATGTTCGGTTTCCCTTGAGACCCTTGATCGCGTATGGCCATGAGGTGATCGCATCCGACAGCAATAATCACATCTGGGCTGCCACGGCGTGCTCATTGGATGAATTTTGGCGCGATTCCTCATTGACATGGCACAGATACACTCACCGCTTCGCGAAAAATGATTCTGTCATTTCAGTGGTGGTTGATTCGAAGAACAAACTGTGGATTGAGGCCGGCGGGTGGAAATCGCATTTGGAACAATTTGATCTCAGCGTCGATCAGTCGGGGCTGAACCCAACCAAGCTCTCGCGGATCACACGGATCTCTCTTGAGCAATTCAAGGGAAGTTTCTCAATGGGATTCATCGTTGACCGGCATGGAGGCGTTTGGATAAGTTTCGACCGGGCGGATCATGTCTGGAAGTATGGGGGCACTCTCCACGTCGCCCCGAACCGGCTCAAACCAATCATTCGAGAATATAGACAGATCGACGGAGCAAGCGAAAACTATGTGCGGAACCTGTACGAGGATACCCACGGAAACATTTGGGGACAAACTTATGCCGACGGGATTATCAAGCTTTCTGCAGAAGACATTGCAAGGGGAAAGTTTCGACGGTATACGACTGCGGAAGGCTTGCCGGACAATGATATCCGGTCGCTCGCCGGTGATCGTGCAGGAAAAGTGTGGGTAGGAACGGCGGATAACGGCGTGGCAGTTATCGACCACGACTCGATACATACACTTTCTGTCAGGGAGGGTCTTCCGAGTAATCGCATCGGAAGTATCTTTGAAGACCGGCGCGGAAGGGTTTGGGTCGGAACCGGACTCGGCTTTGCAGTTCAGGAAAGACCGGGTTCGTCCACTTTCGATCGCCGCGACGATCTTCCCCAAGAGCACATCCCTGCGAGCGGCATGACCAGGAACGGCATTTTGTGGTTCATTTCGGGGGATTATGAACTCTACTTCTATGACACGAATTCTGATACAATTCCGCTCATTCCTCCGCCGACGTATATTAAGGAGCTTAGAGTGAATGGCGACGTTTACCCGATAAGCCGGCAGCTTAGTTTTTCGTATGATGAGAATAATATTGAGGTTGGATTCATTGGTTTGAGCTTCGAAGATGAACGCGAGGTTCGGTATCGTTACAGACTTCAAGGTCTGGATAATCGCTGGAATGGACCCTCTAAAAATCACTCGGTGGTTTATGCGCATTTGGACCCGGGCCAGTATGTTTTTCAAGTGAATGCCATAAATGCGAGCGGCGTAGAAAGCGCCCTGCCCGCGACGCTTGCCATTACGATACATCCCCCGGTCTGGCGTACCTGGTGGTTTGTGTCTTCTGCAGCACTGCTCTTCGTGGCCATCGGACCGGTCATCTATTACCGCAGAGTAGCGAAGCTGAAACTTCAGAAGCTCGAAGAGGAGCTTTTCTCACGGCGGCTGATTCAATCGCAGGAGGACGAACGTAAGCGCATCGCCGCCTCTCTTCACGACGGTCTGGGACAAGATCTCCTGATCATCAAGAACAAAGCCGATCTGGCGATCCTGGAATCGTCAGCGGGAGAAGACACCGGCCGCTATGCCGACATCGCCGGGGTCGCGTCGGAAGCTATCGAGGCGGCCAGAGATATCGCTCACAATTTGCGTCCCTATCAAATCGATCAGCTCGGGCTCACCAAGGCGATCGAGTCGATCACACAACGGGTATCGAAATCATCCACAATCGCCTTCTCCGCCTCCATAGATGATATCGACAATCTCATGACGAAGGAATCAGAAATCAATCTCTACCGCATCATACAGGAATCCGTGAACAATGTGCTGAAGCATTCGGGGGCCAGGACGTCGGCAGTACGTGTACGTCATGAAGCACACAGGCTCCTTGTGAATGTGGAAGATGACGGCAGAGGTTTTAATCCGAGGGAGCCGGGCAAGAACCAGCAGGATCAATCGGGATTCGGGCTCAAGGGAATTGCCGAACGGGTAAAGATCCTCCGCGGCGAGTTCTCGATGCACTCATCTCCAGGATCCGGGACGAAACTCACAATCGAAATACCGGTAGGTGACACGAATACTGGCTCTGACAAATGACACCTCCCGAGGCTACAACCATACTCCTGGCCGACGATCATCCCATTTTCCGCAGAGGGCTGAGGAATCTGATCGAGTCGGATACGACACTGAGGGTCATCGCGGAATGTGAGGAGGGCAGGAGCGCGATGGAAAAAATCCGTGAATTGCGGCCCGAGGTGGCTATTCTTGATGTGAACATGCCGGCAATGAACGGAATGGAGATCGCCAGGATCTGCCGCGATCAGGGCCTCCAGACGCGCATCATCTTTCTCACGATGTATAAGGAGGAGGATATGTTCAATGCGGCGCTGGACGCGGGAGTGCTTGGGTACGTGCTGAAGGAAAACGCCGTTGGCGACATCCTGCAATGCATCAGAACCGTGAAACAGAACAAGCACTACATCAGTCCGAATATCTCCGAGTTTCTCGTCAGCCGAAACGACCGCGTAACAGCCTTCCATGATTCACACCCTCTCCTGGACCGGCTCACAGAATCGGAGCGCCGTATTCTCAAGCTGATTTCTGATAACCGCACGAGCGCACAGATCGCAGATGTCCTGCATATAAGCGAGAAAACGGTCGAGAACCACCGCAATAATATCTGCAATAAGCTGAATCTCCACGGCACTCACAGCCTGGTGAAATTCGCCATCGAGAATAAATCCACCCTCTGAGACGGCACCGGATCTGAAGCGTTCCCCTTAGAGTCCCGGAAGTCCTCGTTCCCCCCCGGTATTCCCCTCAACGAACGGGAAGCGATCCCGAAATTTGAGACCTTTCCCCCATGTCGAATGAGGGGATTCCCCTATTTCCGCTGTGCGTTCCATGAGTTAAATTGTCGGATGTTTCCCGGGGGGGGGCAACTTCGTACCGTGAAGCTCCGGCTCCGTAACCATGTTTCCCGTACCGATTTCTTTTCGATGGTGACGATGTCGTCACAGATCGCAATGCACGACGGCGAAAACTCCCGATGAACATCATGATTGTAGACGATAACGCAAAAATGAGGGGGATGATAAGGAGTTTCCTGTCCAAGAGCGTCCAGCAGGTTGTCGAGTGTGCAGACGGGAACGAGGTACTAGCTGCGTATGAAAGGCACCAACCCGATTGGATTCTGATGGATGTCGTCATGAAGGAGGTCGATGGGATTACAGCCACGAAGGCATTAAGACGATCATTTCCCGAAGCGAAGGTCATCATCCTCACACAGTACGATGACACCGAGGTGCGCGCACAAGCCGAACACGCTGGCGCCGTTGGTTTTGTGCTGAAGGAGAACCTTTCGGAGCTCCTGAGGATTCTATAAATCTGACCCTTCGTTGGCGCATGGATAGAATTGCTCTTGCGCGATAGCCGGATTCGGATTCATGACCGGTATTCAATGGACCTGGTTCGAGCGAGCGAAATTTCACACGGCGGTCTAAATCAATATGTCAATTTCATCAGAGGAGGACGTTGGGGGGAAGATCAAGCAATCGCTGTAGGCTTTTAGGATGCTCGGGGTGATGTCGACGATTAATTCACATATCAACAGAACCAAATTTATGAAGGAGTATTTGTCATGAATGCAGATGGACAGTACAGAAAAAGATATCACTTCGTGAGGAGTGTGGTCATTCTTCTTGGCCTCCTTACCTGCACCATTCTCCTCCCGAATATATCAAGTGCGACCCATTTTCGTGGCGGCACCATGAGCGCCACGATTAATGCCGGCGGTGTTGTCACGATTACGGCGGAGACGCGCTGGCGTAAAGGAGGAGAGCCAGACGAGATTTTCCCCCTCAGTGGAATTGTCCGACCGAACGTAGGAAACAACAGCAATCCCCTCCCCGAATTCGATGTCCTCGACGGTACGACACGAGCGATATTACGTACTTCGAGGACGACCAGCTCTGGCTTTAATTCAGCACTTCAGATTGATATGTCTGGAACAACCACGGCTATTGATTCTTCTGATCCACAGTTTGATATCAGAAGGCAGGTGTTCACAGTCGATTTGCCGGGGCTGGGACTCGGAACCGGGCATTATATTCTGTATTGGGTCGACGGTGACTGGGTTGATGCAGTTGCCAATCTTTCTTACCCTGCACATTTTTCACTTGAGTGCGCCATCATTTATGATGGCTCCCCACACTCCACCCCCCAGATAACCGCCCCGATTCCGCATTTGGTTACCAAGGGACTGGAATACAAGGAAAACCTGGGTGCGACCGGGAGTTCAGCTCTCAGTTACAGTTTCATTGTCGGATCCGCAGATCCATTCTTCGGACCCAGCTCTCAGATTCCGGGTATAACGCTCAACAACTCTGGGCAAGTGGACATTCCGGCTTCTTCAACGAGTACGCTCCGGGATATCAATCCCGCCGGCCAACCGGGAGCGGACTATGTATTCGATGTCAGGATCACCGATGCAGATGGTGAGTCGGTCGAGGAGGACGTACTCCTGGATGTCATTACTCCCAATGATGTCCAGGCTATCGCCATCACAGAGCCCGACCCCAATGGGGTCGTTGAGAATGTGCCTGCCATCCCCGTTGTGATCGTGCAAAACAATACCCCTTTTGCCACTGAATCTTATCCTGTTCGTTTGAGAATTCGTCAGCTCCCCGCACAAAACATTGTCTATGAGCAATTCGTGTCGAATTCACAAGGACCTTATGGAACATCAACCGATACGTTTCCGTCATGGAACCCGACACCGGGAGGTACTTACCGGTTGATTGCAGTCACTCTTCGCCCAGGCGACCTGAACTCTGGGAATGACGCATTCTCACGCGAGCAGATAGTGGTCCCTGCCGGCGACATCGTTTCTATCTCTCCCGGCGGCCAATGCTACGATTTCGAGACCGGTGCTCAGGGTTGGTTTGGCGCAGGAGATTTCGTTCTTGCCACCCCCGCAAAGACACAGCTCAATGCCGCCCACAGCGGAACAAATGCTTGGATCACAAAAACGGTCGGCAATTACACCGACTTCTGGGTATCCGCCGTCTATTCTCCGATATTCGACCTTTCCGCCCTCCAGGATGTCTACCTCAGCTTTTTCCATAACATCCAGACGGAGCCGAGTTGGGATGCGAGCATCATGGAATACACAACAGACAATGGGGTTACCTGGCTGCAGCTAGGATCACTTAACGATCCCCATGGACTGAATTGGTATAATGAGTCGGTCTACCAGAATGCCGCGGGCAGCCCGACTTGTTTCGACTTCAATGCAGCAAACGTATTCCGGTTTCTTGGGGGGGCAACCGGTCCGAAATGGACGAGCAATGGCGACTGCGGGGGCGTCGACTCGCCCACCGGCCCCGGCCGATATTACTTTGCTCAGCGGCAAGTATCAAGCGAGGTCGGTGGGAAGCCGCATGTCCGATTTCGTTACCGAACATTCGCAGACGCAGGAGGGAACTATGAAGGTTGGGCATTTGATGATTTTTGCATCACGGATCAACCGAAAAACACCGTGAGCGGAAGAGTGACGGCAAGTTGCCCCGCTGCAGGGACAGGAATGGATGGAGTCCGTGTGGATGCTTACTCTGCTGGCACTGGTGACCTGGTGCAGACCACCGTCACAGACCCACAGGGAAACTATCGTCTGACCAATCTTCCCGCGGGAAATTACACGATCACCATCGTCACCCCGCTCGGATACACGGCAACGAGCGAGGAAATCGTTGCGACGGTTACCGATGGGGGACGGACTACCGTGAACTTCTCCCTGAATTGCATCACCATCGTTGCCAACACCCGTTCCATTGGCTTCTGGAAACATGAAGTCGGCGTCGCTACGGGGGACAAGGGTTCTTCACAGTTCAGTTCCTCGGCGCTGTGCGGGTTCCTCAATCTGATTAACGAGCACTTCAACAATAACCTCATAAATCAGGTCGTTGTATACCAGCCCCCTTCATCGGGTCAATGCAGTGACAAGCTTCAGGTCGCAAAGAACCTCCTTAATCTCGTTGGCTCGCAGGCGATGATTGCACGGGCGCGGCAGCAACTCATGGCGCTCCTGCTGAACATTGCGGCCGGGTTTACGAGCCAGACTCAAAAGATCAGCGTGGACGGAGCGTCGGTGTCTCAGGCCGTCACCTACTCTGACCATATTTTGGACAGCACAAACGGCAATTTCGAGAATGCGAAGGCCATCTGCGATCTCATTAACAATATGCAGACAGTAGCTGCGGGGGTCATACCGCTGACGACGATCAATATCGGATACAAGGCGGGGCGAAATAATCAGATCGAACTCCCCGACAAATTCGCGCTTGGTCAGAATTACCCCAATCCGTTCAATCCGACTACCGTCATCCAGTACGCTTTGCCCCATGATGCATTCGTAACATTAAAGGTGTACAACACGCTTGGGGATGAAGTGCTGACGCTGGTGAACCGGGAACAAACCGCCGGCTATAGATCTGTCACCTTCAATGCAGCGACGCTTCCGAGCGGGATCTATATCTACCGGTTCGTTGCCGGAGGATTCTCAGATGTCAAGAGAATGCTTCTGGTGAAGTAATCGGGGGGTGGTTTTGCCGATCGGCGGAGGGGCGCAGCGGAGGCATGCGCCCCTCCTTACGATTGGAAATCTCCAACCGAGTATCGGGCAAGGATTTATGGTGATCAGTAGTGAGAACGGTATTGCGGTAGGCGTTATTAGCATATGTAGCGGGGGAGAAAACATCGAGCCACTCACAGATTTCCATCACGTAATCGACATCCCATTAAGCCACTAGTTACCCAGAAATGACGTTCTCCATCCTCGTATCTCCTCTATAATAGGTCCGGCGCTCCCGCCGGACTTAGTATAGAGGCGGCCGGGACGGAACAAAAAATCCCGACCCGCAAACATGCCGACCGGGATTGATTGAAACGCTCCAATTTGTTTTAACTGATTTCTTTCACCTTTAATGTGACGCTCGGAGTCTTCTTTGATTTTTTGTACGGCAACTGCAGATAGAGCGCTGCTGCCACAAGAGCCCCTTCCGGCACGTAAACGTTTTGGCCACCCTCTTTTGCATAATCCTCAGCTCTGTGCTTTAATTCATGCGAATGAGCATTGCGATCGTTTTTGAATCTTGATCTTATCTCATAACATTTCTGTAACATATGGCATGATACTAAAAAGGCGTAATAGTAGCTCCTTAAATTGGCATGTTCTGCGCCGACGCTATAGGTTCTATCAACGACGCCGATACCGTGCGTTGTTAAGTTTGGATATTTGTCTACAAACGTTTTAAATTCATTTTCTGTTACTGTCATATTCCATTAGTTCCTTTATTTGATTTTGTACATCTAAAACTATTCCAGGACTATTATCTACGCGTTTATAGGGCAGGCCAAGATGGATCAAAGCTGCGATTACAGCGCCCTCCGAAATAAATAAATTCCGCTCGTTCAGGTTGAACCAGTATTCTCCGATTACGTGCGCTAATCTGAAGGATCCCCGCATGTCATCTTCTAGGTGCGCGTAGTTCTTCTCATTTGACAAGAAATCCATGGATGCCTGGAATGGTTCAAACTGATTGTATAATTGGCTACGGCGCGTCTCATAATTCCAAGGATGGCTCTGAACGCCGAATCCTTCGACTGTTAGTTCAGGATGTTCATCTATTAAGTTGTAAAATTCTTCTATTGTTGTCGTTTTTGGATTCATTATTGATATTTTCCCCTAAAAATTAAAAGCTTAAAAGTTAAAGGCATATTTATACTAGTTTTATTTATCATATTTTCTTCCATTGAATTTAGTTAAATCTTTTAAGTCTTAAGTTTTCCATCAACCTGCATTGATTTCACAGAAAATCGACTTAAAACTTGCTTAAGAGCTTAAGAGTTTGCCCTCAATTGCACCTCAAGACTGTCGATAATCCCGTACACGCAGACCTGGTTGTTCATGCTCGCCTCGGATTCGACTCTGAGCTTGCATGTTGTACGTAGTGCGTCTGCGAATCTGATCTTACCGAGAGACTTGTAGCCCGAATACTTACACCATTCTTCATATTCCGAATATAGGAGCTTCAGCGGAACTTTGTCAGTGCTGTTTCCGCGGTCGTAGCGTTCGCATGCAAATTCCGCGACGGAACTTATCTTCGTTATAGCACTTTTGCGCTGATCAATCAGGACCTTCGGAGTCTCGATTGAGATGTGTCCGTCGGATCGTACAATGGTGTCGAACTTTGCTACGACGCGGTTAAATATCCCCGGTAATTCTGCAGCCAGCTTTTCATCTAGCCGCGTATCCATATTCTTTTCTGCCACTGTATTTTTAAACGGAATGAACACAAACCTTTCCAATACGGATGGACCTACGTCCGAAAATCGTGGCAACTGGTTCGCCAGGACTATTAACCGGGCGTAGTTTTTGAAATTGATCTTATCCTTATTTTTGTATTCAGCTGTGATCTGATCCCCACCGCTTAACTTCTTGATCATCGTCATGTCTAGATCGTCCGTTTGCATCTCTGTTGAGAAATTCACGAGCTTGCCCTTTAAATGGATTGGGCTAAATTTGTCGTGCGCGAGGACATGAACATCCTGAAATGCCACGTTTTCGTCACCCAGCATTGAGGTCATGCACCTATTGAGAGTACCCTTTCCGTTTCTACCTTCACCAAGCCAGATCCACACCTTCTGGAATTCATAACTCGGAATCAGCAGATAGCACCATAGCTTCAGTATGTAATCTACGATCCTATAATCCTTGCTGAACGACTCCTGCATAAATTTGTCGAACACAGGACATGTAGCTTTTGGATCGTACGCAAAGGGGAGCTGTATGCTTGATTTGAATTTGTCTGTATGCGGTGTGAGCGTACGGCTCACGAGGTCGAATATTCCATTCCGCAGGTTAAGTTTGTACGTCTCTGCATTTAATCTGCCGGCAAATCTTATGTAACCTTCGAGCTTCAACCGTTCCAGGAGCGCATTTAGTCCGTGGTTTGTAACATCTTCCTTCGGAAAATAATAAGGCAAGAACTGGCAAATCATTGCTTTCAACATTTCCGTGTCGATCTGCTTGTACACGCCGTTCGCATATTGGTAAAAAGCCTTTTCTTCAATCACATACAAAAGAGTGCTAAAGTGTTTTCCCACTTTTTCAACGGCAAAACTTTCCACGTATTTTTTCTTTTGATCCGCCTTTGGATCAAAAGTGTATGCAAACGCGATAGGACTCCGCCGATTTATCGCTTTAATGGCATCGCACAATTTATCCGGACCGCAGATATTCTCGCACAGTTTTGGCTTATAGCCGCTATCTGCCATCGTGTCCATGTAATATTCCGTCCTATCTTTATCGTAATTCCCTTGAGTTTTCAGGATGTCATGGACTTTCTTCTTCCCATCATCGCCAAATGCTGTTGCAATAGATCCTAGGGCGACGCGGTCATCATGCCGTATCAGTTCGCCCGTCTTACCTTTTTGTTCAATCTGCTTTAGAACCTTGCAATGCTTGGAGATTTTGTTCCAGCCCTGAAGGTTCAAATTCGAATAACTATACAAATTATTCTCATCTACGGTGCTAACAGGTGCTGTTAGTATCTTTTCTTCCATAGCATGCTTTAGCGTGGCCAATTTCTGATTCGACGCGATTGTGGAAGGATCTTTACGCCTTACGTCCACCCGGATACTGCCCGCCATGGTTCTAATGTCATCTATCGATTTCTCCTGCAATTCATTGAATGTAAGTGGAATCGCAAATAGACTCGAGTTTTCATGGAGAGTGTTTTCCAAGCGTATTATGCTTACATGCCCATAAATGGTGTAATCCACGAGATAACTGAATTCGCCTGCAAGCTGTTCAACGATCATCTTATGTAGGCGGGGGAGATCCTTTGAAGGAGTAAATCCACCAAATAGTTCCGCCGGGACCTGGAGATGAAAGCCTTTATTGCCGCTAAAGCATATCGATAGGCTTGCAGGCTCTACAGAATAGTTTGTACGCAGATTCTCGATAATATGAATTGCCGCTACCCGCGCCATTTCTATATCGTCTTGCGAGTCTATGTCTATAGAAATGCAATCAGCGCCTACGGCGTCGCGATATCCTGTAATGCTGGATTTACCGGTCTCAAGGCGTTTTGCTTCGCAGTAGTCTCTAATTTTACTGGAATGAAGAAAAACTGATTCGAAGGTTTGCGACTTTCCAACGAGTGGTCTTTACCCCGTTGTTGAGACAGTTTCCGGTATAGCCAAGGTGGATATTTTGTTGTGAAAATGTGCTTCGATCTCCTCCGGTGTTCTGTAGCCGATGGAGGAGTGAAGCCGTTTTTTGTTGTAGACGATCTCGATAAA
>DATDFQ010000022.1 GCA_036522515.1 Bacteroidota bacterium | reverse complement strand
CAAAATCGGCGAAAGGACGTTGTTGAGGTCATGCGCGATGCCTCCGGCGAGGGTGCCGATGCTCTCCATCCGCTGGTTGCGGAGAATCTGTTGCTCCAATTTTTTCTTCTCGGTCACATCCCGTGAAACCACGACCACCTTTGATACCGGTCCCTGCTTGTCGCGGATGGGGTTCCCATGCGACTCGATATAACGGATGTCCCCGTCTTTGGTGAGGAACCGGAATTCGGTACGCTGCCCCACTCCGGTCTTCACCGTTTCGTCGAATACCCGCCTGATTCTCGCACGGTCCTCCGGATGGATCTCATCGAAGGAGTCCGTTCCCCGCAGCGCCTCTGGCTCACCCAGGATATCCCTGTAGGACGGGCTGTTATAGAGTCGTTTTCCTTCCGGGTCGAGGACGGCGATGAGATCCGCGACGTTTTCGGAAATCAGCCGGAATTGCGCTTCGCTCTCGCGGAGGCTGGCTTCGCCCCGCTTGGTTTCGCTGAGATCCGTTCCTGAACTGACGAAGTGAGACACGTACCCTTTCTCGTCGAACAACGGGGAAATCGTCTGATGTTCGTAATACAATTCGCCGTTCTTCTTCTTATTGATGAATTCGGCGCGGAACGGCTTGCCGGAAAGAATGGTGCCCCAGAGCTTCTCGTAAAAGGCCCGGTCATGCTTGCCCGATTTGATGATCGAAGGGGTTTTCCCGATCGCAAAGTCTTTCGAGTACCCTGTCGCGCGCTCGAAAGCGGGATTGACATACTCGATCACTCCTTCTTTGTTCGTGATCACCACATGGTCCGCCGTCTGTTCGACCGCGCGGGAGAGTTTCTTGAGCTCTTCCGTCCTCCTCTGCAGCTCGTCGTTTCTCTCCTCGAGCTTGATCACGAGCGCGTCGGTGTATCCTTTCATCACATCGTCCGATTTCGCGAACTTGACGGTGCGCGGTTTTCGGAATCGCGGGTCGCGGAGGACCGCCTCGAGAGCCTGGAGCACCTCCGACGAGGAGAGCGGTTTCTTCAGGATCCTGTCGGCTCCCACCTCCAGCGCGAGCTTCTCATCGCCCGGAGACGTATAGGTTGCGGTCAGAAACAGGAAGGGGAGCGTGGAAAACTTCGGGTGCTTGCGCACCTCGTGGCAGAACCGGTACCCGTCCATGCGGGGCATCAGGACGTCGGAGATGATGGCGTCGATCTTGACGCCCTCAAGAACCCTGAGTGCTTCCTCCCCGTCCGGCGCCTCGGTGACGTGATAACCGCCGGCTTCAAGGATGGCCCTGAGCAGCTTTCGATTGGTGGGATTGTCGTCGGCAATGAGTATGTGTGATGCCGCGCCGGTCAAGGGTGTTTCCCGGGATGGTCCCGTTCCCGGCCCATCGCTTTGACCAATTTCGGCAGAGTCCTCGTATCGATCGGCTTCGTCACATACAGGTCGCATCCGGCCTCGAGAGCCTGCTGCCTGGGAAACCGGTCAGGGTAGGAGGTGACGGCGATAACGGGAATGTCGCAGGTTTCAGGACTTCCTTTGAGAAGGCGCGTTAGCGCGAGTCCATCGATGCTCGGCAGGGCCAGGTCCATCAGGATGATATCCGGCTTCTTTTCTTTCACCATTGCGAGCGCTTTCTCCGGGTCGTCGGCGTTGTCCACATGAAACCCCTCCGTCTCCAGGACAAGATGGACGAGCTTCATGCTGGTGGGGTCGTCTTCCACGATCAGCACGTTCATGCGGGGCTCCGCCTTTTTCCGGCGAGAAATTCCGACACCTGACCGCTAAACCTCCGCGTGTCGATCGGTTTTGAAATGTAGCCTTCGCAGCCGGCCTGAAATGCCTTCGCGTCGTCCCCTTTCATCGCGAATGCGGTGAGGGCGACGACCGGTATGGCTCTGGTCGTTTCATCGGCCTTGAGCATCCGGGTGAACGTGAGGCCGTCGGTACCCGGTAATTCGATGTCCATAAGAATCAGATCGATTCGATTCGTCCGGAGGGCCTCGCGCGCCTCCTCCGCATCGGCCGCCCTGCTCACGTCGTATCCGTCCATTTCGAGGATGTCGCAGGCGAGTTTGAGGTTGGTCGGATTGTCGTCGACGACGAGGATTCGGTGGGCCATTTTCAGTCGGCCCCGTTATAGTTTCTCGGGAAGGTCACGGTAAATGTCGACCCCACTCCCGGCTCGCTCTGAACGTCAATCGTTCCCTTCAGGAGCTCGACGATGCGTTTGGTAAGTGCAAGTCCGAGGCCCGTCCCCTGAAACTGTCTGTCGGAACCGGCGTCGAGTTGCTGAAACTCGATGAAGAGTTTGTTCAGGTCATCCTTTCTGATCCCGATCCCGGTATCGCAGACGCGTATCCGGGCCGTCCTGGCATCCAGGGCCGATGCGATGACTTGAATCCTTCCTCCTTCGTTCGTGAATTTCACCGCGTTTGAAAGAAGATTGTAGAGAATCTGCTTCAGTTTCTGCTGGTCCAGCGTAATGTTGTCGAGCCGGTCCCCGATCTCCACCTCGAGCGTGAGGCGTTTCTCCTTGATCATCGGGCGAACGACAGAAGTCACCTCGCTGATGACGGTTCGGAGCGGGAACGTTTCGATGACCAGCTCCATCTTTCCCGCCTCCACCTTGGCGAGATCGAGCACGTCGTTGATGAGCTGAAGCAAATGCCTTCCGCTGTTGAGGACATCGTTGAGGTACTCCTTCTGTTTTGCGTTCACGGGGCCCGGTTTCTCGTCGATCAGGAATTCGGAGAAACCGATGATGCCGTTGAGGGGGGTTCGCAGCTCGTGGGACATGTTGGCAAGGAATTCGCTCTTGAGCCTTGTCGCCTCCTGGATATGCCTGTTTTGCTCCTCCAGTTCGGCCCGCCGCCGCGCCTCTTCCAGTTTTCGTTCGGAGATGTCGCGGATGGAGCTCGACACCAGAATCCCTTCCGACGTTTCCAGAGGGCTCAGGCTGATCTCGACCGGAAACTCCGTCCCGTCCCTTCGCAACCCGTACAGGTCGAAACCGGCCCCCATCCCGCGAACCTTCGGGTCGTGAAAGAAGCCCGTACGGTGATGGATGTGTTTTCCGCCGAACCGTTTCGGGACCAGGATTTCCACGTTCTGTCCAAGGAGCTCGCGCCGTTGGTACCCGAACAGCTTTTCCGTCTGGGAGTTGACGAGCACAATTTTCCCCGAGGGATCGACGATGACCACCGCATCCGGGGCAGATTCGAGCAACCCACGGAACTTGGCCTCGGCCTTCATTCGCTCGCCGAGGTCCCGTATGGCGCTGAGGACCAGCGTATCCTCCTCGATTTGAAGGGGACTCAGGCTTATTTCCACGGGAAACTCGGTGCCGTCCTTCCGGCGCCCGAAGAGCTCGAGTCCGACCCCCATGGAGCGGGATTTTGGCGCGGAGAAGTACTGGGCGCGGTGCCCGACATGAGTCGGGTGAAATCGTTCCGGGAGAAGTACCTCGACCGGTTTTCCGAGCAATTCCTCCCGTGTGTAGCCGAACATCCTGAGCGCCTGCTCGTTGACAAGAACGATGCGTCCGGTCTTGTTGGCAAGGATGATCGAATCGGGCATCGACTCCAGAAGGCCCTTGAAGCGCGACTCGAATGCCTTTGCGTCGCGGAGGGCCTTGAGTTGCGTGATGTCCTTCTTGGCGACCGCAATGAACGCTACATTCCCCTCTTCGTCGCGCACCACCCTCTTCGAGACGTCGACAAAGACGAGAGAGCCATCTTTCCTTTTCCGGTCGGATTCATACGCGAGGTATCCCGTTCGCAGGACGTCCTGAAGGGCCGCGGTGGTCTCTTTTTTGTATTCTTCGGGAACGATCAGTTCGAGAATCGATTTTCCCAGCGCCTCCGCGCTGGTATAACCGAAAATAGACTGGGCGCCATGGTTCCAGAAGAGGACTTCACCTTCGGGTGACAGAGCGATGAGCGCATCGGGCGAGTTCTGGACCAGCAACTCTGCGAACGCCTTCTCCCTAATCTTCACGGTAGCCCGCCCTCCTCAGTGCGGGTCTATCAACTAACAGTGCTTATCTGCATGCACCTCAGGCGGTGAGCATCCACCGAAAGCCGAGTTTCGGCATGACGGTGCTGAATTCCACAAAGTCGACAGGCTTATTGATATATGCCGTTATTCCCAGCTTAAGACATTCTTTGAGATCCTGATCGGAGCGAGACGAGGTCAGGATCACGACCGGAATCGATTCGATCGCCGGTGTCGCCCGGATCCGCCGCAGTACCTCCAGTCCCCCGAGGCCCGGTAACTTCAAGTCGAGCAGGATGAGCTCGGGCCTCGCGGAAACCCCCTGGGCGGAGTTCTTCGAACGGCCCGAGAGGAAATCCAACCCTTCTTCTCCACTCCCCACCACGAAGAGACGGTTGGACACACCGTGTTTTTCCAGCGCATACCTGGTCAGTTCTGCGTGTTTGGGGTTATCTTCGACGAGCAGAATGTTCACCGCCGGAGAGCCGCCGCGACCCTCGGGCGATCCGGGGACGCGAGCGCGGCCGCCCCGGCCGGCTGCTGGTTTCTCAATCTCGGCAAAGATCCGTGTGAGCGGGACATCCAGGGCACGCGAAAGCTTGGAAATGCTTTGGATCGTAATATTCCGGGCGCCCCGCTCAATGTCAGTTATATAGGTTCGGTGCAAACCGGAACGATGAGCCAGCTCCTCCTGGGAAAAGCCGCGATGCTGTCTCTCGCGTTTTACCACGGAGCCGATCCTGGACAGGGTATCCCTAAGGGTCGATTCGATCAATGAGGGCACGGCACGTAATTAATCGTTTTGGCGCGACATACGCTACAGACTAGGAGTGACAATCGGCGGCCGCGCACCTTGAGGTGATTGCACCCGGGAAATGCCCTTTTTTGAATTACCTTGACTACCGGACGAGGAATGGAGAGGGATGGTTCTCGGAGTGAGGGAGCCGCGTGATAACCGGGATCGGAGGGTATGAAATAACTCGGGGAGGGAATACTCCCCTGAGATCGAGTACAGATCATCAACATCTTCTCCCGTCCGTTCGGTAGACATCCTCCCGCTCCTGAACACCACCGCCTCCCTGGTGTAAAGAGCCCGAATCATTCAATAAGGGTACGTCCGGAATTTACAAGAATATCAGCAGAATGTCAACGCGACTTTCGGTTACCGGGGGGATGTGCCACATTATTTCTTTTTAACCGTTCCAACTCTGGCTTGAGATGAAGCTCGATACAATCCGGGCAGACTCCGTGCGAAAAGGTCGCTTCCGTCCGCTTGCTGATATAGCCTTCGATCTGCTCCCAGCAATCATGATCGTCGCGAATCTTCTTGCAATAACCGCAAATGGGGAGGAGGCCCTGCAATTGTCTTACCTCAGATTGGAGATCGGTGATCCGTCCCGCGACCTTCAGGCAGGCCGTCAGCTCATCCATGTCGACCGGCTTGGTAAGGAAGTCGTCCGCGCCGGCTTCCATGCCTTCGAGATAATGTTTCTTTCCGGACCGGGCCGTCAGCATGATGATATAGGTATACTGCTCCCGGTCCTGCGACCGGATCCGCCTGCAGAGCTCGAGCCCGTCGAGTTCGGGCATCATCCAATCGGTAATGACGAGCCGGGGTCGTTCCCGGACGAACGCCTGCCACGCGTCTTCCCCGTCCTCCGCCGGAATCGCCTCATGACCGAGCTTCTTCAGCTTGGTGAGGAGCACGATCCGGGATATTTCATCGTCTTCGGCGACAAGCACTCTCATCGATTAAGCCTTTCCTTGTGATAAAAGCGGGCCTCGAGCAGCCCCGCCGTGTCGAGATACGCCTGCTCAAGTTCCGCAATGATGTGTCCTCTTCCGTTTTGTTCTCCGGACGTGTCGCAATCCTCGAGGCGCTGACAGAGCCGGACCATCTCCGTGAGCCCGAGCTGATGGCACGTTCCTTTCAACAGGTGCGCGGTATCCCGGACGTCCCGAAGCTCGAGCTCCCCGAGCGCCCTTCGGATGTGTCGAATCCGCAGGGGCGTCTCTTTCAAAAACAAATTGAGCATCTCCCCGACAAAGTCCGCGCCCTCTTCATCCCCGAGCCGGCTTAACTCATTCAGTACTGAATCGTCCACAAAGACCCGGGGCTCTTCCAATGACGGGTCGCCCGCATCATGAACCCGGGGGGCAGCCGGCCACCGGTCGAGCGCGGCGGCGAAATCGGACTGCTTGACCGGCTTGGAGATATAATCATCCATTCCGGCGGCTATACACCGCTCCCTGTCGCCCCTGAGCGCGTTTGCGGTCATTGCGATGATGGCCGTATGCCTCCCCGGCCCGTCTACCCTCCGGATTCGTGCGGTCGCCTCGAATCCATCCATCACCGGCATTTGGCAATCCATAAAGATGACGTCATAGGGGCAAGCTGACATTGCCGTGACGACCTCGGCGCCATTCGCGGCGAGATCAGCCCGGTGTCCGAGCTTCTCCAGCATTCGGACTGCCACCTTCTGATTGACCACGTTATCCTCTGCGACGAGGATTCGGATTTTCCTTCCGCCGGAGAGAGCCGGTATCGGAACAGCCGCTTCGCCGGGTTGAGCCGCCGCCGGGCTTGCGCCGTCCGCGGCACCATCTTCTTCGCTCGCCGGCAACCTGTCGGCCATGACGCTGACGATACAATCGAACAGTTGCGATTGCCTGATCGGCTTTGCGAGGCCTGCGCTGAACTCTCCCTCTTTCAGCACACTGGAGTGCTGGTTTCCCATTGAGGTCAGGAGGATGAGCCGCGTCCCTGCCAGGGCCGGATCCGCCTTTATTCTCCGGGCAAGTTCGATCCCGTCCATATTCGGCATTTGCATGTCGAGCACCGCCAGATCGTATGCAAGCCCCTCCTGAGCCGCGCGCCGCAGCATCTCGAGAGCCCTCGCGCCATTTTCAGCCGCGCCGAGGCTCAGACCCCACGATGCGATATAGTGATGCGCGATCGTTCGATTCGTCTTGCTGTCATCGACGATCAGACATCGCACCCCCAAAAGACCCTTGTAAGACCTGCGGGCGAGGGATCGTGGAGGTTGTTTTTCAAATGTGGCTGTCCACCAGAACGTGCTGCCCTTCCCCTGCACGCTGTCAACGTCGATCGCGCCGCCCATCATGTGCACGAGCTGCTTGCAGATTGCGAGGCCGAGACCCGTGCCTCCATACTTGCGGGTCGTCGATCCGTCCGCCTGCGAGAAGGAATGGAACAGCCGCTTCTTTGCCTCGTCAGAGATGCCGATACCGGTATCGGAGACTGTGAATCGCACCTCTACCGCGTCGGCCGTCTCGTTCTCCACCATCGCTCCGACGGTGATCTCCCCGTCTTCCGTAAATTTTATGGCGTTGCCCACAAGGTTCGTCAATACCTGCCGGACCCGCCCCGGATCGCCCCGAAGCGCGCGCAGCACTTCGCGGTCGAGCAGGCAGGCGAGCTCCAGGCCCTTCTCCTGCGCCCGGAGCGCAAGGAGCTCCACGGTGCTTTCCACGACCGAGATCAGATCGAAGTCGATGACTTCCAGAGAGAGCTTGCCCGCCTCGATTTTGGAGAAGTCGAGGATGTCGTTCACAACTGTCAGCAGCGCATCCCCCGACCGGCGGACAATCTCGGCAAATTCACGCTGCTCGCCCGAAAGGTCCGTGTCGAGGAGGAGGCTGGTCATGCCGATGATGCCGTTCATCGGCGTCCGGATCTCGTGGCTCATATTTGCAACGAACTCCGATTTGAGCCTCGAGGCCTCGAGCGCGGTTTCGCGCGCGGCGATCAGCTCCGCGGCCTGCGTTTGCAGCAGCCGGGCTTGTGCCTCGGCTCTGGCCTTGGCCAGGTGGAGGTGCTTGTTCGCGCCCGCCAGGGCTTCCGATTGCCTGAGAGCCAGCTCCTCGGCATGCCTGCGCTCGGTGATGTCGCGGACGATGGAGATTCCATACGCCCGGTCGAGTTTCGCGTATTTCAGGTTGACTTCCACCGGGAAGGTCGTTCCGTCCTTTCTCCGTAGTTCCGACTCGAACAGGGCGAAGCCGTAGTCGCGCAACTGCTCGTCCACCCGGGCCCTGAATGCGGCATCGACCGCGGGCGCTATATCGGGCACCTTCAGGGAAAGGAGCTCCTCGCGCGTGTAACCGAGGCTCTTGCACGCCTTGTCGTTCACATCGAGATATTGCAGTGTTTCGGCATCCACGACTTCGATCGCATCGTTCGTCTGGTCGATCAAGGTCCGGAACAGGGTCAGCGACGATTCTGCCTTCTTCCGCTCCGTGATATCCGTAAGCGTTCCCTCGAATCGAAGGAGAGAGCCGTCGTCCCGGCGGACCGCCCGTGCGTTCACTAAAACGAGCACTTCCTCACGGTTTCTTTTCAGGAGTCGTGCTTCGAAGCCCCGGACCTCCCCGAGTTCAAGGAGCATCGCGACCATCGATTGCCTGTCCGAGGGGTGCGCGTACATATCCCGGCCGATGTTGACCCCGAGAATTTCCTCCTCGTTCCGATATCCGAACATGGTCGCAAACGCGGGGTTCACCGTAATGAATTGTCCCTCGGGAGTACTCTGAAATACGCCTTCCCTGACATTCTCGAACAATGAACGGAACTTTGCTTCGGAAGACCGTATCGCTTCTCCGGCGACTGTGAGTTCCGCGGTTCTCTCTTCGACTTTTCGTTCGACGTTCGCGTTGAGAAGCTCCAGGCTCGCCTGCCTGTCGGCGACGGTGTACATGTCTCTCAGGCTCTGGCGGATGGAGATGAAGAGAAACGCATCCTCGAAGACGACCCACCCCGCATGCTCGAATGCCCGCCACAGGGGCGCGGAGAGGACGCCATACACCGACAGAGGAAAATAAACCCCGCGCAGAATGTGGTCGGCGGCCACCACAAGCGATGCCGTAATCAGGACCCGTCTGTCCCTGTAAAACGCGATGAAGGCGAGTGAACCGAAGACATGGAAGTGTGTCTCGATGCGCCCTCCCGTGAGATGGATCAGGAGAGCCGACCAGAGCATCTGAGTCACCGCGATCGTATGGCGGGTCGATTCCGCTCCCGGCCTTCTCAGGGCAAGAAGGATCGGAGGAACCGACAGCACTCCGCCCAAAAAGATGGCGGCCAGGACATGGGGATGGATCGATGAATACTCTCCCGCCCAACTTCGGGGGGAAATCCAGAGCGCGGCTGCGATTCCGCCGATCCACTGCAAGAGCATCAAATAGACAAATAACCGGTCGGTGCGGACATAGATTTCGGTTTGCTGACCGAGGAATATTTCCTTCGTCCGGCTCGACCCGGCGCTCACCGGATCCGTGACGCGCCTTATCTTGCGCATGAGACCATCCCGCCGGAGCATGCCGTGTCCGCGTTGCCGAGCGGACAGCCGAACACCGGAGTCTGGATCTGCACGGAGGTTGAGCCGTTCAATAACATGACCAGCGCGTCCCGGCCGGCGTTGTCCCCGGAGTGACCTCTCGATGCCGTGATCCCGCCGCTAAAAAGAAGATCTCCCGACGCGCTATACAGGACCACGTAACCGGAGGTCGTGGCATTAAATCGGCCGGCCTCGACCCCGTTGCTGTCGGATCTGACCGTCACGCCCGGAATCGCGGAGGCGTTGTCCCACAGGTCTGAACGGGCCCACTCCTCGGAACAGTTGGCGGGTCTTAGGAATTCGACGTGCGCGTCGAACTTTCCCGGGCACATCGCAACAAGCCGCGCGAGCTCCCCCAGACTCGCCCGCGTGCAGGGACACTTGGGATGGGCGAACATGATGAGAGTGGGCCGTTGGTGCACGGAATGGATTTGCGATTCGGCGGGCCATCTTCCCGGAGAAACCTCGACGGGGCCCGCCGTGTATGAATAGGTGAGGAGCTTGCCGAATCCGATCCAGAGCGTGAGCAGCCACACGACGCCCGATAGGGTGAGAATCCATGCGGTTTGGCGCTTGTTACTCAAACTATGATTCTCCCGTTCTGAGACCTGAATACTCTTGCGCATATCCGGCACCCTTCAAATTGAACATACCTTTCCAGCACGATTCACCAGAATATGCTTCAACCAATGTGCCAGGATAAGAGAGAGGACCGCCCGTTGGCCTAAGTTATTGGCCCGGTTAAGGTTCGGCTTCACATGTGAGGGACATTCTTGTGGAAGGGCAGGGAGGAAACGTTCCAAGTTGGAACACTGTATGAAATCCGAACGCTCCGAGGAGCGACCATCACGGGGAATGTTTAGTTTGAACGGCTGGGGAGGGTTAAGAGAAGGGGTGGAACGGTCTGCAATGAGGCAGGCGGCTATTCAGGGAGGGGTCAAAACTGTGCACCGAAGTGCGCCAGGAGGGATTTGAACCCCCAACCCTCAGCTCCGTAGGCTGATGCTCTATCCAATTGAGCTACTGGCGCATGAAGAAAAAGCGATTCCGGATGGTACGAGCGGTTTGGTTGAAACGAACGCTCTCAATAATAAGAAAATCCCCCCAATGTTCCAATAGAAGAGCAGTGCCTCACTTTCCCCTTATTTGTCATCCTGAGGGAGCGTAGCGACCGAAGGATCTCGTCTGTCGTCCGAACGAACGGAGCCTAAAGGCTGCGGCTACCGACTCCGCCCGAGGCATCGGTAGGCGCAACCTTCAGGTTGCGTCTGAGCGCAGCGAAGGATCTCTTTTGCCGTCCAAAAAAACGCAGCCCAAAGGCTGCGGCTACCAAGCCCGGGGCATCGGTAGCCACAACCTTCAGATCGCGAATCGGGAGGGCATCGAAATTCAGGCTATTTCAACAGGATCATCTTTCGAATACTGACGAACGGCGCTTTTCTCGCCCCATCTTTGGTCACATCTTCCGCCGCAAGATGGTAGAAATAGGTTCCTGAGGCGACATGCGATCCGTCAAAACCGATTTCCTGTACGCCCGCGTTCATCAGCTCGCGATCGATCAGCATTGCGACCTGCTGGCCGAGCGCATTATACACCGCTAACGTTACAATGGATTGTCTGGGCACGTCGAACTGGATTCTCGTCACAGGGTTGAAGGGATTTGGGTAATTCTGATCCAGCGCATATTCCTTCGGGATGTGATTCTTGCCGTTCAGAACCGAAGCGATCGCTCCGTCCGACGTTCTGAACATGAATGTGTCGGCGGCTGCAACGGTGTCATACCCGTCCGTCACCTTCACACTCCACGTATAGATCGTGTGCGGCGACAGCGTTCCCATCAGCCCTGAAAGGGAAAGTGTCGTGTCGCCTTTCACGGTCGGGTCATCGCCCGCCGGAGTTCCCGCCAGGTGAAGAATATATGTCAGCGTGTCGCTGATGTCGAGATCTGCGGAGCGGTTCCAGCCAAATGCGATCGGGACAGGCGTAGATTTCAACACAATCGTGTCGCCGGTTGCGGGCGCAAGAAGATGGAATGAGCCCGGGATATGGTTGAGCACGGTGAATGAGAGCCCCTGGGACGTCCCGCCGCCGGGCGGATTGTTTGTCACCGTGAACGTTCTCGTTCCCGGGATCGCCGCCGCGCTGGCCGTGATCGTGGCCAGGAGCGTGTCGCTCCCATGTACCGCGAGAGTATCGACTGCAATTCCCGCGCCACAGTTCAGGCGGGTCCAGCCGTTCATAAAATTCATGCCGGTCACAGTGATATTGATTGTCTCACCCCGGTATGCCGATGAAGCGGATATGCTCGTCAGCTCGGGGGCAAGATGTGTCCCGAAACTCGCGGTTATTGAGTGATTCGAAGTTACGTTGGTGAACGTATAGCTCGTCTGCGCACCCGCGTTGACCGAGTCTACCGCCAAATCTACAATGTAGTATCCCGGATCAGGCGTGATGGTGAACGTCTGGCTTGCGCCATAGTTGAGGGGTACCGCGCCGCTCGGGCTGATCGAGCCGTTCGCGCCGGCTGAGGCGGTGACGGTAAATTGATCGATGGCGAATATAGCCCGGATGGTATGGTTCGCCGTGATGTTGGTGAACGCGAATGCCGGGATGGTCCCCTGACTCACACCGTCGACCAGCACGCTCTGGATGTGATAACCGGCGTCCGGCGTCATCGTGAAGCCGAGATTATCTCCCGCGTTTGCGCTGATCGGTCCCGCCGGAGCAATCGCACCGTGCAGGCCGGATGTCGCGG